>NZ_JBICKH010000034.1:0-153252 GCF_043103905.1 Pseudomonas sp. yb_2
CGCCTGTGCCTGCGCACGCGACCGCCCTGTTTGTTCCCCACGATACCGAGGTGAGCGCCAACGGGACGTGCGCGTCTGCCCCAGGAATAATCGGCCCGAAACAAATGTAGGAGCGAGCTTGCTCGCGATGCGCCGCGCGGGCGGCGCTCGATCTACGCATCACCGTAAAAACCAAGGCAGGCACCTTGCCGCCCTGACACAAACGGGCATGGAACACCTCAGAAAAACTTGACCGCCAACAGAGAATCTAAATCTACAGCGCCTGTGTTGAGGGCGCGCCGACGCCTTGACGGTCGCTCTCAGGTGCTCTCGCGCACCATCAGCTCAAAGCCCAGATCCTGCTGCGCATTCGTCACCCGCTTCCCATCCAGCAACGCCAGCAGCGCCTGTGCCGCGCCCCGCCCCACCGCAGCCCGCGGTGTGCGAATGGAGGTCAGCCGTGGCACCATATGCGCCGAGGCCGGGAGATCGTTGAAACCGACCATCGCCACCTGGCGTGGCACCTCCACCCCTTGACGCAAGGCCTGCAGCACCGCGCCCTGAGCCAGGTCGTCGTTACAGAAGAAGATACCGTCGACATCCGGCGCCTGCTGCATCAGCTGGCTGAACAGCACACTGCCCAGGGCAATCGACGATGGCTCCGGGGCCAATACCTCCAGCTCCGCAGCCTGCAAACCAGCCTCTGCCAAAGCCTGACGGAAACCCTCGGCACGCTGCATCACCCTCGGGTCCAGTTGCGCGGCAATGAATGCAAGGCGCTTGCGCCCGCGCTCGATCAGGTGCCGTGCAGCAGCACGCCCGGCCTGATGCTGCGAGAAGCCGACCGACAAAGCCCCTGGCTCGCCATTGAGCTCCATCATGTGCACACACGGCACGCCGCTGGCAACCAGCATCTGCCGGGCAGCATCGCTGCGCTCGAAGCCGGTCAGCAAAATGCCGCAGGGCTGATAGGCCAGGTAATTGCGGATCAGGTTCTCTTCTTCGGCAAGGTCGTAATGATAGTTGCCGATCAGCACCTCTAGCCCACGAGGGCGCATGACCTCGTGAATGGCCTCCAGGGTGTCGATGAACAGTTGGTTGGACAACGACGGGATCAACACCACCACCGACTGGCTGCGTGCCGAGGCCAGCGCCCGGGCGGCCGGGTTGGCCACATAGCCAAGGTTCGCCGCTGCGGCGATGACCTTTTCCACCAGGTCAGGCGCAACGGTGCTGACCCCACGCAAGGCGCGCGAAGCGGTAATCGGGGAAACCCCGGAAAGCCTGGCAACTTCGGCCAGGGTGGGACGACCTGTAGTTCGGGAGCCGGTGCGGGACATGAATGTTGTAATTTTACTACTTGCAAGGAGAGGGAACGGCCACTAAGGTAGCGCTGTCTCAGGATGCAGGCAATGTAATCTTTGGTAGCAGCCACCACGCGCTCGCCACCAGGCGTCCATACTGCGTAAGGACAAGACCAATAACACCGGGGAGGTGGCTGTTCGTCATAGGCGAGACAGCGCTATCTCACCCGCAGGAGGTACTGATGAATTCTCCCCTGTCCGCCATTGTGGTGATGGGCGTAGCCGGTTGTGGCAAAAGCTGCATCGGCGCCGCCATCGCTGCCAGAAGCGGCGGCCGCCTGATCGAAGGCGACGCTTTCCACCCTGCCGAAAACATCCGCAAGATGAGCGCTGGCATCCCGCTGGACGACAGCGACCGTGCCGGCTGGCTGGTCCGCCTTGGTGAAGAGTTGCAAGCCACCACCCAGGCCGGTGAACGCCCGATCCTGACCTGCTCGGCACTCAAGCGCCGCTACCGCGACACCCTGCGCGATGCCATGCCCGGGCTGGTGTTCGTGTTCCTCGAACTGTCGCCTGCCGAGGCCGAAAAACGCGTGCTGGCTCGCCCAGGGCACTTCATGCCGGCCAGCCTCATCGACAGCCAGTTCGCGGCCCTGGAATCGCCACGCGGCGAGCCACTGACACTTGCACTGGACGCCACCCAACCGATCGAAGCACTGGCCGAAGCGGTGGACCACTGGCTAAAGCACTGCGGTGAGCCGGGCCTGGCGCAAACCGCCTGACCTCGGCGGCATTTCCGTCTCACCAAAGACAGCGCTACCCCAACCCGTAAACGCGGCAAAGACTCCAAAAAGCTACGCCCAAAACAACGATAAGACCGAGGCCTTCAAACCATGTTCGGACTGGCTACTGATACCTTCCTGCTGCTCGACGCGCTGGTTACCATCGTCGGGCTGATCCTGCTGATCACCCACTTCAAGGTTCACCCCTTCGTCGCCCTCACCCTCGCGGCCGGCTTCCTGGGCCTGACTTCCGGCATGCCGGTGGCCAAGGTCATGAAATCGTTCCAGGACGGTTTTGGCGGCGTACTCGGCTTCGTCGGTATCGTGCTCGCCCTGGGCACCATGCTCGGCAAACTGATGGCCGACTCCGGTGGTGCCGACCAGATCGCGCAAACCCTCATCCGCGCCTTCGGCAAGAAGAACGTGCATTGGGCGATGATGTTCGCCGCCTTCCTGGTGGGTATCCCGCTGTTCTTCGAAATCGGCTTTGTGCTGCTGATTCCCCTGGTGTTCATCGTCGCCCGGCGCTCGGGCGTCTCGTTGGTGAAAATCGGCATTCCGCTGCTGGCCGGCCTGTCGGTGGTGCACGGTCTGGTGCCACCACACCCGGGCCCCTTGCTGGCGATCGGCATTTTCCACGCTGACATTGGCAAGACCATCTTCTACGGCCTGATCATCGCACTGCCCACCGCGATCATCGCCGGCCCTCTGTTCGGTAACTTCATTTCCCGCTACATCCCGGGCAACCCGTCCCAGGAGCTGATGGACCAGATCGCCAAGGACTCCGATCAGGGCAACCTGCCAAGCTTCAGCATTACCCTGATCACTGTACTGCTGCCGGTCGCGTTGATGCTGCTGAAAACGTTCGCCGACGTGGTGCTGCCTGCCGAGCACATCGTGCGCCAGTGGATGGACCTGATCGGTCACCCGATCACCGCCCTGCTCGCCGCCCTGTTACTGGCCTTCTACACCTTCGGCTCGGCCCGCGGCTTCAACCGCCAGCAGATCATGAAGATGCTCGACCAGAGCCTGGCACCGACTGCCGCCATCGTGCTGATCGTCGGCGCTGGCGGTGGCTTCAAGCAAATGCTGGTGGATACCGGCGTAGGCAACGTGATCGGGCAGATGGCTGTGCAGGCAGAAATTTCGCCGATCATGCTGGCATGGCTGGTGGCGGCGGTGATCCGCATCGCGACCGGCTCCGCCACGGTCGCCACCATCACCGGCGCGGGTATCGTGGCACCGGTGATCGACCTGGTGCCGGGGGTGAACCGTGAGCTGTTGGTACTGGCCACCGGTGCCGGCTCGCTGATCCTGTCGCATGTGAACGATGCCGGTTTCTGGCTGGTGAAGCAGTACTTCAACATGACCGTGGCAGAAACCTTCAAGACCTGGAGCATGATGGAGACGATCCTGTCCATCGTCGGCATCATTTTCATCATGTTGCTGTCGCTGGTGGTGTGACCGTTGATCGGGGTAATGGCACCTTGACGTTCCGGGTAAGGCCAAAGGGAAGTATGAGCCTTACCCGTACAGCAAAGGAGCCTGCCATGCCCCGCTCGATCTTCCTGTCGATTGCCCTGCTCGCCTCGCCGCTGGCCTTTGCTGTCGGCACAGGTCCGACCTACCCCGACGACCCGCACAATACGGCGCCACAGCCCGGCGTGGACAGCACCCTCAACCCGATCGAGAAGCCCTTGCCGCGGGCCACCGACCCGCGCATACAGGGCAACGAACCGCAAAGCCCGCCAGCCAAGCAGAATGACAACCGCGATCTGCCGGGTATGGAGGGCAGTGGGTCGGAAGGTACCGGCCGGCAAGGAGAAGGCAGCTCAGGCACAGGTAACCCCTGACGACACGGCCTGTACTACCACTGACGCTTGTCAGGCCGGGTCAGCCCCAGCTTTTCGATCCGGTAACGCAGCATATCCCGCGACAACCCAAGCATCCGCGCCGACTTGGTCACGTTCCAGTCGGTGCGGTCCAGGGTCTTGCAGACAAGGTCACGCTCCATGTCAGGCAGGCTTGTCCCCGGTTCTGGCTCGTGCCGCGGCATTTCGAACATGGCCGCCATCGGCTGTTGCGCCAACGGCTCGTCAACCAAGGTCATGCACAGGTTCAACTGATGCGCTTGCACCACCTCGTTCGGCGCCAGCAACACCGTCTGCTCCAGCATGTTGCGCAATTCACGCACATTGCCAGGCCAGCTATAACCGAGCAGCAGGCTTTCGGCCTCGGCCGAAAAGCGCAGGTTCGGCTTGCCATAGCGCCGGCTATGGTGGGCAAGGAAATGCCGCGCCAGTAGCAGGATGTCCTGCCCACGCGAATACAGGCGCGGCACCTTCAGGGCGATAATGCGAAGGCGGAAGAACAGGTCACGCCTGAATTTGCCCTGCTGCACCATTTGCTCCAGGTTACAGTTGGTGGCGCTGATCACCCGCAGATCCACCTTGCGTTCCTTCACGGCACCAATCCGGCGGATGCTGCGGTCTTCCAGCAACTTGAGCAGCTTGGCCTGCAGCACCAGGTCCATTTCGCCGATCTCGTCAAGGAACAAGGTACCGCCATCGGCAGCCTCCACCAGGCCTACCCGGCGTTCCTTGGCATCGGTGAACGCGCCCTTCTCGTGGCCAAACAGTTCGGCCTCAAGCAGGTTGGCAGGGATCGAAGCGCAATTGAACTCGATGAAAGGCCCTTTACTGCGCGAACCATCGAAATGCAGGGCACGGGCCACCAGTTCCTTGCCAGTACCGGTCTCGCCTTCGATCAGCACCGGTGGCAGGTCGTCACTGGCCATGCGCCGCTCGGCATCGAGCACCTGGCGCAGGGTGTGCTTGAGGGTGAGCATCACCGGCGACTCGCCGATCAAAGCCTGCAACCCGGACTTCTGCGCCTCGCGCTCCTGGTAGAACGACAGCGTGCGCTCCATGCGCTCGGTAGCCAGGGCCTTGTCCAGGGTCAGTTTGAGCTCGGCCAGTACCACCGGCTTGGTCAGGTAATGAAAGGCGCCCTCCTTCATCGCCTGCACGGCATCTTCGACATTGCCGTAGCCGGTCATCATGATCACTTTCAGGTCCGGCGCCTGGGCCACCAGCGTGCGCAGCAGGTCGTGCCCGCTCATGCCTGGCAACGAGTTGTCGGTCAGCACCGCGTCAGGTTGCGCCCGCTTGATCTGCTCCAACGCCAGCTCCGCGCTGTGGCACACGATGACTTCGTAGCCCTTGAGGCTGAGGTAGGTGCGAATGTTGTCGGCAAGGATTTCATCATCCTCGACGACCAGGATGCTCTGCTCCATGTTCCCCTCCCGCTGCAATATTGAATGTAAGGCTGACGCGGGTTCCTTCCTCTTCGCGGCTGCTCAGGCTGACCGAGCCGCCAAAACGTTCCATGATGCGTTTGACCAGGGCCAGGCCCACACCGAGGCCACCCTGCTTGGTCGTGAAGAACGGTTTGAACACCATCCGTTCCTGCTGTTGGCTCATGCCTTTGCCGGTGTCGGTCAGCACGAACTCGGCACGCACGCCTTCTTGCACATTGACCTGGGCATTGAGCATCCCGCCAGCGGGCATGGCCTCCAGGGCGTTGGAAAACAGGCTGTTGAGAATCTGCGTAAGCTGCAGCGGCTGGCTGACCACCCACTGCACGTCAGGCCCTTCGAAATGGAAACGCACGCCGTTGCGTTCGATCTGCTGGGCGAAGGCCAGGTGGGTGTCCTCGATGGCCGCCACCAGGTCCACGGCCTCGGGTTCGTCACTGGCCGGGCGCAACGACACCAGCAGATCGCGCACCCAGCGCGACATGCGGTCGACCTGGCTGATGATGTCAGTGATGTTCTTCTGCGCAGCAGCGTTGGCGGTTTCCTGGGCAAGTTCGGCGCTGGAGCGTATGTTGGCCAGCGGGTTACGCATGCTGTGAGCCACTGCCGACGACATTTCACCCAGCGCAACGTAGGTTTCGCTTGCCACCAGCCTGTCCTGCTGCAGGTGCAGCATATGTGCCGCCCGGCGCACGATCCAGAACAGGCCGAAGTAGATCAACGCCCCACCCACCAGTGTCGAGGCCCAGATCAGCACATAGCCGCGCTGGATGCGCCGGATGAGGTCTTGCGGCTCCTTGTAGATTTCCACCATGGCCAGTACCTGCTCACCCTGACTGTCGAACAGCGGGATGTAGTTCTCGATGAACAGGTAACGCGGTGCGCGCTGGAACTTCTGCTCTTCGCGATCCTCGGCGGCCTTGTGATAACTGGCCGACACCGCCTTGCGCGAGCGGAAGGCCCGCTCAAGATCGCCATCAACTTCTATCCGCTTGCCAATCAGCTCTACGTTGGTGGACCAGACAATGGTGCGGTCGCGGGCATAGACGTTGGCCAGCAAGGTGTCCGGCAGGTGCTCGACATGATCGAGGAACTCGACGCGGGTCGATTCGGCCAAGGCCGGGGTGAACTGCAAGTGCTGCAGGTCCAGCCGCGGGTCCAGCAACTCGCCCATGGTGGTGCCAGGCGGCAATTGCGAATGCCGCACTTCGGCCTGGGCCATTGCCTGAATGAACTGCGCGGTAAGCATGGCATCGCGCTCCACGCTGTCGCGCACCACGAAGCGCGTCGAAACGTAACCCAGCCCACCTGCCACCGCGGTAATGATCAACAGGCTGATCACCGAAAACCAGCGCAGCAGGTTGAATTCACGCAAGGGTACGGGCCGTCCGCTGGCGGTCGCATTGGCCTTGTCGGGCACTTCGTCTTCCAGCATCTGCATCCCGTGATTCCCGCGCAGGGCGTACGTTCAGAACTGCATCAAGGCCAATGGCAACAGCCACTGGGTAGCAATCCACCTGGGCAGTCGCAGCTGCCATTTGTCGCGTGTCGCGCTTCACAAACTTCGCTGCAAAAACTTGGCCAGCAGAAACATTACAAAATAAAAACTCTATTTTTCAGTAGGTTGCCAGAACTTTTTAAGATCGATTAGAGGATCAACCCCCACATTTGGGTGATTATCACCCAAAAAACACAAATCCTTTTCATATCAAAATCTTACTGAACAATCTTGATGTCATTTAACGAATTCACGCCAGTCGGAAACTTAACGAAACCCTTGTGCCATGGCCTTCACTGCTGCTGAGCCGGACCGTACCGCCGAAACGTTCCATGATGCGTTTCACCAGCACCAGCCCCACCCCCAGCCCACCCTGTTTGGTGGTAAAGAACGGTCGAAAAGCCATACGCTGCTGCTCTTCGTTCATGCCCTTGCCATTGTCGGACAGGCGCAAAGTCAGGCTGCGCCGGTTGTGCCGTACCACCTCGATACGCAACCGCCCGCCCTGCTCCATCGACTCCAGGGCATTGGCGATCAGGCTACTGAACACCTGGCGCAGCAATACCGGGTGCCCCAACACCTGCACGGCCGGTAACGGTTGCAGGTCCAGGCTTACCCCGCTGCGCGCCAGCGGCACAGCGTAGGTCTGCAGGCTTTCCTGCAACGCCTGCGGCAAGTCCACTGCCAATACCTCGTCGTTCAGCGGGCGCAGTGACTGCAGCATCTGGCGGATCCATTGCGACATGCGATCGACCTGGCTGATGATATCGTTGACCTGGCGTTGCGCCGGGCCTTCGTCGAACGCCTGGGCCAGTTCGGCACTTGAGCGGATGCTGGCCAGCGGGTTGCGCAGGCTATGGGCCACCGCCGAAGACACCTCACCCAGTGCCACGTAGGTTTCGCTGCTGATCAGGCGTTTCTGCTGCACCGCCAGCAGCCGTGCAGCGCGGTGCATGATGCCGTAAAGGCCGATATAGACCAGTGCAGCGCCGACGGTGATGGCCAACCAGATCAGGACCAGGCCATGCTCGATGCGTGCGATCAGGTCATGGGGCTCTTTATAGATTTCGACCATCGCTGTGACCTGCTCGCCATCGGCATCGAACAGCGGAATATAGTTCTCGATCAATAGCTGCCGGGGCGGGATGATGAACTTCTGCTCGGAGCGGGCCTGTTCGAAATTGTGGTAGCTGGCCGAAACCCGCATCTTGTACTCGAAAGCCCGATTCAAGTCTTCGTCGCCTTCAATCAGCTTGCCGATCAGTGCCGGGTTGGTGGACCAGATCACTGTATGGTCCAAAGCATAGATATTGGCCAGCAGCATATCGGGCAGGTGAGCGATATGGTCAAGGAACTCGCCGCGGGCCTTGCGCCGGGCTTCCGGGTCGACGTCGGGCAAGTTATTGCGGTCAGTGCGCGGATCGAGTAGTTCGCCCATGGTCCGCACATTGGGGATCGACACATGGCGCACTTCGGCATCGGCAATGGAGGTGATGAACTGTGCGGTGAGTAACGCATCACGCTCGACGCTCTCGTCGATGATGAAACGGCTGGAAATCAGCCCCAGCCCGGCAGCCACCGAGAGAATGATGGCCAGACTGACCCAGGCATACCAGCGCAGCAGGTTGAATGGCTTGCGCGGGGCGGCCAGCTCGCTACCGGCAGGCACTTCAAGAGTGACGGAACGAGGGGCGACGTCCATAACGGACTCCTCAGCTGGGCACCTTCAGAAGGTTATAGCCCAGACTTGGGGAAACCATAGTATTAAATTGATGGCATCCGCCGAAGGGTATTTATTCCCTCCTCACCTACCCGAAACAGCCTGAGGGTGGCGCGGCCCCCTGCGGGAATGCGTGAGCTGCACGCCAGTTGTTACAACGACGAATCATCAGTCAACCCTTGCAACTTTCGATACTCCCGCAGCACCGTCGGCACATAGCGCCGTGTCTCGGCAAACGGCGGCACGGCACCACGCCGCAGCACAGCATCCGGGCCGGCGTTGTAGGCCGCCACGGCCAAGGTGATGTCGTTGTCGAACAGGGTGAGCATCTGCTTGAGGTAGCGTGCCCCACCCTGCACATTGTCTTCCGGGTCCAGGCGGTCTTGCACCCCCATCTCGCGTGCGGTGTCTGGCATCAGTTGCATCAACCCCACTGCACCCGCCCGCGAACGGGCTTTGGGGTTGTAGCCGGACTCGGCCTTGATCACCGCGTGCAGCAGCGCCGGCGGCAGGTTGTGGAGGCGCGCAGCCGTGGCGACAACCTCGGCGTAAGGGCGGCCGGTGATCATCTGCGCGTTGACCGGCCCACCCTGGGCCAGCGGCTCGCTGATCACCTTCTCATAGTGTCGCCCTGGTCGATGGACATTGGTCAGTACGTAGCCACCCTTGGCATCGATTGAGATGTACACATCGGCCTGGGCAGCACCTGCCGCCAGCCAGATCAAACCGATAATGAGTCCACGCATGCCGGTCGCCTCTTCGTCGTGGCCCCCGATGTGGGGGAAATGCCCCGGAAAACCCGAGGACAGTCACCACGACGCAAGCACTGTGCCGCTTCCTGTGCCGCATGGCGCAAGGCCCCGAGGCAGACGTGCACGGCTGTTGCATGGTGCATGTCAACGCTTGTCCCCATGCAGTGGAGGGTTTCACCATGCAGCGCAGAACCAACCCGCAACGTGGCTTCACTCTGCTTGAACTCCTGGTGGTCCTGGTAGTACTCGGCCTGCTGGCCGGCATCGTCGCGCCCAAGTACTTCAGTCAGCTCGGCCGCTCCGAGGCCAAGGTAGCGCGGGCGCAGATCGAGGGGCTGAGCAAGGCCCTGGACTTGTATCGCCTGGAGGTCGGCCACTACCCCAACAGCGAACAAGGCTTGCAGGCGCTGGTGGTCGCCCCCAGTGGCGAGGCTCGCTGGACCGGCCCGTACCTGCAGAAGGCCGTGCCGCAAGACCCGTGGGGCCGCCCTTACATCTACCGGCAACCCGGCGAGAACGGCGGTGAGTACGACCTGCTGTCGATGGGCAAGGACGGCCAGCCGGGTGGTGATGGGGAAAACGCCGAAATCACCAGTTGGCAGTAAGGAGAGCGGCCATGCGCTACAGCCTCAAGGCCCTGGGTAGGCAGGGCGTGGTGCAGTTGCAGATCGATGCCGAGGACGCCGACCAGGCCCGCCGCCAGGCCGAAGACCAAGGCCTGCGTGTGCTCAGCCTGCGCAGCAGCAGCGGCGGCGCGCTGCGCGGCATGGCCTGGCGCCGTGAAGCGGCATTCGACCTGGTGCTGTTCAGCCAGGAACTGTCAACCTTGCTCAATGCCGGCCTGCCGCTGATCGACGCACTGGAAAGCCTGGCGGAGAAAAGCCCGGCAGCGACAGCGCGCAAGGTGCTCGCCGAGCTGGTGCGCCAGCTGTACGAGGGCCGCTCGCTGTCCCAGGCGCTGGGCCAGCAACCGCGGGTATTCCCGCCGTTGTATGTGGCGCTGGTGCAGTCCAGCGAACGCACCGGTGCCCTGGGCGACGCCCTCACCCGCTACATCAGCTATCGCCAGCGCCTGGACCTGGTCCGGCAGAAGCTGGTGGGTGCCTCGGTCTACCCGTTACTGCTGTTGCTGGTGGGAGGCGGTGTGGTGCTGTTCCTGCTCGGCTATGTGGTGCCGCGTTTCAGCCAGGTGTTCGAAGGCATGGGCACCGAGCTACCCTGGCTGTCACGGGTGCTGATGCAGGTCGGCCTGTTTCTGCATGCCCAGCAAGCGCCACTGGCGCTGGGCACCGTCGGTGGGGTCGCGGCGCTTTGGCTGCTGCGCCGGCACCCGCGTGTACGGTACTGGGCCTCCTGCCAGCTGCGGCGCCTGCCCGCACTGCACCAGCGCCTGATGATGTACGAGCTGGCGCGTTTCTATCGCTCGCTGGGCATTCTGCTGCAAGGCGGCATCCCCATCCTCACCGCCATGGGCATGGCCCGCGGCCTGCTCGGCAACGCAGCAGCGCAGGGCCTGGAGCAGGCCAGCCAGCGGGTGGGCGAAGGGCTGCCGCTTTCCGATGCTCTGGCGGCCGGGCACCTGGTGACGCCGGTATCCCTGCGCCTGCTGCGCGCAGGCGAGCAGTCTGGCAACCTGGGCGAGATGCTGGAGCGCTGCGCCGACTTCCATGACCAGGAAATCGGCCGTTGGGTGGAATGGTTCGTCAAACTGTTCGAACCGCTGCTGATGACCTTCATCGGCCTGCTGATCGGCCTGATCGTGATCCTCATGTACATGCCAATCTTCGAGCTGGCCTCAAGTATTCACTGAATGGCCAGGCCCAGGCTCTCGCGTAACGTGGTGCCCGCACAGGCGGTGCCCTGCGCCCAATCCTGGCAGCCATCGATAGTTGATCCCCACTTATCATTCAGCGTGATATTAACCTTCGTCCCGTTCGATTCGTGCCTCGCGCGCAACACACTCACACTCCGCCCACTACTAATACATTGGCGGAGTTCTCCATGGAACAATCACTCAAACCCTTGCGCTTCCCCCTCGCTGCCATGGCAGTGGTGGTGATCAGCGCTTGCGGTCGAACCCCCGACGCTGTGCAGGCTCCCGCCGCGCCGAAGGTAAGTGTGGCCAAGGTGATCGAACAACCGATCACCGAATGGGACGAGTTCACCGGCCGCCTCGAAGCCCCGGAAACCGTCGAAGTGCGCCCGCGGGTCTCCGGCCAGATCGACCAGGTCGCCTTCACCGAAGGCGCCCAGGTCAAGAAAGGCGACCTGCTGTTCCAGATCGACCCGCGCCCGTTCCAGGCTGAAGTCCGCCGCCTTGAAGCCCAGCTGCAACAGGCCAAGGCCACCGCCATCCGCAGCGCCAACGAAGCCCGCCGTGGCGAGCGCCTGCGTGACAGCAACGCCATCTCCGCCGAACTGGCCGAATCGCGCAGCAGTGCCGCCGCCGAAGCCCGTGCCGGCGTCGATGCGATCCAGGCCCAGCTCGACCTGGCACGCCTGAACCTCAGCTTCACCCGCGTCACCGCGCCCATCAGTGGCCGTGTCAGCCGCGCCGAGTTCACCGCCGGCAACATCGTCACCGCCGATGTCACCCCGCTGACCAGTGTGGTGTCCACCGACAAGGTCTACGCCTACTTCGACGCCGACGAGCGCGTGTACCTCAAGTACACCCAGCTGGCCCGTGAAGGCCAGCGTAGCCAGAGCACCCCGGTATACCTGGGCCTGACCAACGAAAGCGGCAACCCGCACCTGGGCCAGATGAACTTCGTCGACAACCAGGTCAACCCGCGCACCGGCACCATCCGCGGCCGCGCGGTATTCGACAACAGCAACGGCCAGTTCACCCCGGGCCTGTATGCGCGCCTGAAGCTGGTCGGCAGCGCCCAGTACGACGCCATGCTGATCAACGACGAAGCCGTGGGCACCGACCTTGGCAAGAAGTTTGTGCTGGTCATGGACAAGGACAACAAAGCCACCTATCGCGCCGTGGAACTGGGGCCAAAGCTGGAAGGCTTGCGCATCGTGCGCAGCGGCCTGGGCAAGGACGACCGCATCGTGGTCAAGGGCCTGCAGCGCGTGCGCCCTGGTTCGCCGGTAACCCCGGAAGAAACGCAGATGGCCAGCGAGCAAACCCTCGCCGCCCTCGCCCAGCAGCGCCAGGCCCTGGAGGCCAGCAACCCGGCGCCGAAGGTGGCGGGCAACAACGTGAAAGTCGCCAGCGCCCAGGCGCCACGCGGTTAAGGGACCCTACCGATGAACTTCTCGAAATTCTTCATTACCCGGCCGATCTTCGCCGCGGTGCTGTCGCTGGTGCTGCTCATCGCGGGTTCCATCTCGCTGTTCCAGCTGCCGATCAGCGAATACCCCGAAGTGGTGCCGCCCACCGTGGTGGTGCGCGCCAACTTCCCTGGCGCCAACCCCAAGGTCATCGGCGAAACCGTTGCCGCGCCGCTGGAGCAGGCCATTACCGGTGTGGAGAACATGCTGTACATGTCCTCCCAGTCCACTGCGGACGGCAAGCTGACGCTGACCATCACCTTCGCCCTGGGTACCGACCTGGACAACGCCCAGGTGCAGGTGCAGAACCGCGTGACCCGTACCCAGCCCAAGCTGCCCGAGGAAGTGACCCGTATCGGTATCACCGTCGACAAGGCCTCGCCTGACCTGACCATGGTCGTGCACCTGACCTCGCCGGACAACCGCTACGACATGCTCTACCTGTCCAACTACGCCATCCTCAACATCAAGGACGAGCTGGCGCGCCTGGGCGGCGTAGGCGACGTGCAGCTGTTTGGCATGGGCGACTACTCGCTGCGCGTCTGGCTGGACCCGAACAAGACCGCTTCGCGCAACCTGACGGCCAGTGATGTGGTCGCGGCAATCCGCGAGCAGAACCGCCAGGTAGCCGCCGGCCAGCTCGGCGCGCCGCCTGCCCCAGGCTCGACCAGCTTCCAGCTGTCGATCAATACCCAGGGCCGTCTGGTCAACGAGGAAGAGTTCGAAAACATCATCATCCGCGCCGGTGCCGATGGCGAGATCACCCGCCTGAAAGACATCGCCCGGGTCGAACTCGGCTCCAGCCAGTACGCCCTGCGCTCGCTGCTGAACAACCAGCCGGCGGTGGCCATCCCGATTTTCCAGCGCCCAGGCTCCAACGCCATCGAGATCTCCGACGAAGTGCGGGCGAAAATGGCCGAGCTGAAAAAGGACTTCCCGGAAGGGATGGACTACAGCATCGTCTATGACCCGACCATCTTCGTGCGCGGCTCCATCGAAGCGGTGGTGCACACCCTGTTCGAAGCCCTGGTGCTGGTGGTGCTGGTGGTGATCCTGTTCCTGCAGACCTGGCGCGCCTCGATCATCCCGCTGCTGGCGGTGCCGGTCTCGCTGATCGGTACCTTCGCGGTCATGCACCTGTTCGGTTTTTCACTTAACGCGCTGTCGTTATTCGGGCTGGTGCTCGCCATCGGTATCGTGGTGGACGATGCCATCGTCGTGGTGGAGAACGTCGAACGTAATATCGGGCTGGGCCTGAAACCGCTGGAAGCCACGCAAAAGGCCATGAGCGAAGTGACCGGCCCGATCATCGCCACCGCCCTGGTGCTGTGCGCGGTGTTCGTACCTGCAGCGTTCATTTCCGGCCTTACCGGGCAGTTCTACAAGCAGTTCGCCCTGACCATCGCCATCTCGACCGTCATTTCGGCGTTCAACTCGCTGACCCTGTCGCCAGCCTTGGCCGCGGTGCTGCTCAAGGATCATCACGCACCCAAGGACCGTTTCTCGCGGTTCCTCGACAAGCTGCTGGGCAGCTGGCTGTTCTCCCCTTTCAACCGGTTCTTCGACCGGGCCAGCCACAGCTACGTCGGTGGCGTGCGCCGGGTCATCCGCTCCAGCGGCATCGCCCTGTTCGTGTATGCCGGCCTGATGGGCCTGACCTACCTCGGCTTCTCGTCCACGCCGACCGGTTTCGTGCCGGCCCAGGACAAGCAGTACCTGGTGGCCTTCGCCCAACTGCCGGACGCGGCCAGCCTCGACCGTACCGAAGCGGTGATCAAGCGCATGAGCGAAATCGCCCTGAAGCAGCCTGGCGTGGCCGACTCGGTAGCCTTCCCGGGCCTGTCGATCAACGGTTTCACCAACAGCCCCAACAGCGGCATCGTGTTCACCCCGCTCAAACCATTCGATGAGCGCAAGGACCCGAGCCAGTCGGCGGCAGCCATCGCAGCCGCGCTGAATGCCCAGTTCGCCGACATCCAGGACGCCTACATCGCCATCTTCCCACCGCCGCCGGTACAGGGCCTGGGCACGATTGGCGGGTTCCGTCTGCAAATCGAAGACCGTGGCAACCTGGGTTACGAAGCGCTGTACAAGGAAACCCAGAACATCATCGCCAAGAGCCACAACGTCCCGGAGCTGGCAGGTTTGTTCACCAGCTACCAGGTCAACGTGCCACAAGTCGATGCCGCCATCGACCGGGAAAAGGCCAAGACCCACGGTGTGGCGATTACCGACATCTTCGACACCCTGCAGGTTTACCTGGGCTCGCTGTACACCAACGACTTCAACCGCTTTGGCCGCACTTACCAGGTCAACGTCCAGGCCGAGCAGCAGTTCCGCCTTGATGCCGAGCAGATCGGCCAACTGAAAGTGCGCAACAACCTTGGCGAGATGATCCCGCTGGCGACCTTCCTCAAGGTCAGCGACACCTCCGGGCCGGACCGGGTCATGCACTACAACGGCTTCATCACTGCCGAGATCAACGGCGCTGCCGCCCCGGGCTACAGCTCTGGTCAGGCGGAAGCTGCGATCGAGAAGCTGCTGAAAGAGGAACTGCCCAACGGCATGACCTTCGAGTGGACCGACCTGACCTACCAGCAGATCCTCTCGGGCAATACCGCATTGCTGGTGTTCCCGCTGTGCGTACTGCTGGCGTTCCTGGTGCTGGCCGCCCAGTACGAAAGCTGGAGCCTGCCGCTGGCGGTGATCCTGATCGTGCCGATGACCCTGCTGTCGGCCATCACCGGTGTGATCGTCTCGGGTGGCGACAACAACATCTTCACCCAGATCGGCCTGATCGTACTGGTGGGCCTGGCGTGCAAGAACGCGATCCTGATCGTCGAGTTCGCCAAGGACGAACAGGCCAAGGGCCTCGACCCGCTGGCTGCGGTGCTGGAAGCCTGCCGCCTGCGTCTGCGGCCGATCCTGATGACCTCGATCGCCTTCATCATGGGTGTGGTGCCCCTGGTGTTCAGCTCCGGCGCAGGTTCGGAAATGCGCCATGCCATGGGTGTGGCGGTGTTCTCCGGGATGATCGGCGTAACGGTGTTCGGCCTGTTCCTGACCCCGGTGTTCTTCTTCCTGATCCGCCGTTTCGTCGAGCGTCGCCAGGCCCGCAAGGCTGAACACGCTCAAGTGCTGGAGAACCACGCATGAACCTGCTCAAACCCTTGACCCCAAGCCTGCTGGCAGTGGCCCTGGCGGCCTGTGCGGTAGGCCCGGACTACCAGGCGCCAGCCACCGAACCTGCACAATTGGGCAGCGATGTGCAGGCCAAGGCCTACGACCGTAGCCGCTTCGAGAGCCTGTGGTGGAAGCAGTTCGACGACCCGGTGCTGAACCAGCTGGTGCAGGCTTCGCTGGACGGCAACCGTGACTTGCGCGTGGCTTTCGCCCGCCTGAAGTCTGCCCGCTCGATCCGCGAAGACGCCGAAAACGACCCGTTCCCGGTGGTCACCAGCCGTGCCAGCAGCGATCTCGGCAAAGGCCAGATCCCCGGCCAGACCACCGAGCGGGTCAATAGCGAGCGCTACGACCTGGGCCTGGACATGGCCTGGGAGCTTGACCTGTTCGGGCGCATCCAGCGCCAGATCGAAGCCAGCGAAGCCCAGGAAGCGGTGGCCGCCGCCGACCTGCAACAGCTGCAGGTCAGCCTGATCGCCGAGCTGGTGGATGCTTATGGGCAGCTGCGTGGCGCGCAATTGCGCGAGAAGATCGCCCTGGCCAACCTCAAGACCCAGCAGGAATCGCGCACCATCACCGAAACCCTGCGCGATGCCGGCGTGGGCAATGACCTCGATGTGGTGCGTGCCGATGCCCGCCTGGCCGGAGTCGAAGCCACCGTGCCGCAACTGCAAGCCGAACAGGCACGGGCGCGGCATCGCATCGCCACCCTGCTCGGCCAGCGCCCTGACGCGCTCAGCGTAGACCTGTCGCCCAAGGCCCTGCCGGCCATCGCCAAGGCGCTGCCGGTCGGTGACCCGGCTGAGCTGTTGCGCCGCCGCCCGGACATCCGCAGCGCCGAGCGCCAACTGGCGGCCGCCACCGCCAACGTTGGCGTGGCCACCGCCGACCTGTTCCCGCGCGTCAGCCTCAGTGGCTTCCTCGGCTTTACCGCCGCCCGCGGCTCGCAGATCGGCTCGTCGGCGGCCAACGCCTGGGCACTGGGCCCGAGCATTACCTGGGCGGCCTTCGACCTGGGCAGCGTGCGGGCCCGCCTGCGCGGCGCCAAGGCCGATGCCGAAGGGGCACTGGCCAACTACGAACAGCAGGTGCTGCTGGCACTGGAAGAGTCGGCCAACGCCTTCAGCGATTACGACAAGACCCAACAGCGTCTGCTGTCGCTGATGCGCCAGAGCGACGCCAGCCGCAAGGCTGCAGAACTGGCCTCGATTCGCTATCGCGAAGGTACCGTGGACTACCTGGTACTGCTCGATGCCGAACGTGAGCGGCTAAGTGCTGAAGATGCACAAGCCCAGGGTGAAGTCGACCTTTATCGCGGCATCGTCTCGATCTACAAGGCCCTGGGTGGCGGCTGGCAACCGGAGACGGTGGCCAGCGCGCACTGATTCCACTGCCTCAACGACTCCTTTGGTTGGCTCCTCCCCCAACCGTTTGCCCCGCAGGCCATGGCCCGCGGGGCTTTTTTATGTTTGCCATCGTATTCACCCCAATACGCAGTGCATGGAATGCCACCGCAGGCCTGGCGCCTGGCCAACGGCGTGCCCGGTTCGGTTGCATTTACCCCCCGGCTGGCCCAAGCTCTGCCCTTCCCGCCGCCACGGATCGTCCGATGCCCAGACGCAACCGCTACCTGATCGCCCTGCTGTTGTCGATTCTGGTATCGGCCCTGTTCGGCTACCTGTGGCGCGACGCCCCGCCAACCCCGCCGACCTTGCCAGCACACAGCTACGCCAAGGCGCTGCGCCAGGCCCACGACGGTCAGCCCGGTGCCGCACGGGTGTTGTACCAGCAATTGCAACGTAACGACCTGCCTGCGATCCGCCGTGCGGCGCTGTACGCCGAGTTGCCCAACTACCCCTCGCCGCAGGCATTGAAACTGGCCCGCCAGGACCTGGAACATGCCGAGCCGCTGGTGCGTCGAGCGGCCATTGCCAGTATCCGCCGCCTGTTACCGCCAGCACAGCGCAGCCTGGTACTCGGCCCGCTGCTGGACGACAGTGAGCAAAGCGTGCGTTTTGCCGCCGTGGATGCCCTGCTGGGCCTCGATCCCGACGCCATCGGCCTCTATTTCGGCCCCCTGCAGTCAGCCCTGGAGCAATACCAGCAAGCCCTGGAGCAACAGCCTGAAGATGCCGAGGCCCAAGTGCACCTGGCGCGCCTGTACCTGCACGAAAACGACTACACGCACGCCGCTGTAGCCCTGCAGCGAGCGCTCGCGGTTGCCCCCGGCAACCTCGATGGCCTGGCGACTCAGGTACGCCTGCTCGAGCGCCAGGGCCACCACGACGCCTCCCGCCAGGTGCTGGGCAAAGCCCTGGCGCTGAGCCCCGACTCGGCCTTTCTGCAGTATGAGCTAGGGCTTTGGCTGAAGCGCCACGAACAGCGTGAGTATGCCTTGCTGGCCCTGTCCCGCGCCGTCGAACTGGACCCGGACAACGCCGATTACCGCTATACCCTGGCGGTCACCCTGCATGAGCTGGACCAGCTCGACGCCGCCCAGAAGCAACTGGAAACCGTGCTCAATCGGCAGCCAGCCAATCGCCGGGCACGGGTGCTGCTGATTCAGTACTGGAAAGAGTCCGGCCAGTTGCAGAACGTGCAAGTATCGCTCGCCGAGCTGGAGCGTCAGAACCCGGACGACCCTGTGCTGCAACAGGGCCTGTAGGCAGTACCTGAACTTAGTTGAACCCTGAGCCTGTGCCAGGGTCCAGTGGGTATCAGGCCACCCTGAAGGAGAGTCGTTTTGGCCAGTTCGTTGGCGCTGGATGAACGTGCCTTGATCCTCGCACCGCCACAACTGGCGGCGGATACCTCACGTCTGTTGTCTTCCGCCGGCATCAACAGCCTCTGCGCGGTCGACCTTGCCAACCTGCAGGCGCGTCTGACCGAGGGCGCAGGGTTGGCGATCATTGCCGAGCAGGTGTTCAGCCAAGGCCCAAGCACTTTGCTGCAGGCATTCATCGACCAGCAACCGAGCTGGTCGGATTTGCCCATCGTGCTGCTGACCCAGGGCGCCTGGTCGGCCGCTGGGGTGAATCATCATCCAGTGGGCAATCTTCTCTGGCTGGTCACGCCCTACGAAAATGCCCAGTTGCTGCACATGACCCAGTCCGCGCTGCGCAACCGGCGGCGACAGTACGTGACACGTGATCAACTCCATGGCATGCAGCAGCGCCTGGACAGCCGGCCTTCAACGCCGGAAGAAGTGCAGGACCGCGGTGAGTTCGCCCGCTGCCAGGCACGCAAGATGGAGGCCATCGGCCAACTGGCCGGCGGCGTCGCCCATGACTTCAACAACCTGCTCACCAGCATCAGCGGCAGCTTCGAACTCATCCAGCGGCGCCTGCGCCAAGGCCGCAGCGACGGCCTGGATGGCGTTCTGTGCATGGGCCGCGAGGCCGTTTCACGCGCCGCCCGCCTGACCCACCGCTTGCTTGCCTTCTCTTCCCGTCAATCGCTGCACAGCCAACGTATAGACCTGCATACCTTGCTCAAGGCAGAACGCCTGGGCGCTCGCCTGAGCCCGTCGATAACCCTGCAAGTGCACGCGGCCAAAGACCTGTGGCCCGTGGAGGCGGATGACCAGCAGTTGCAGGAGGCCCTCGACAACCTGCTGCTCAATGCGCGCGAGGCCATGCCCAACGGTGGCCTGCTACGCATCGAGGCGAACAATCATCACATCGCCACCGAGCAAGCTGCTGACGGCGCTTTGCGCACTGGCGACTATGTGCGCCTGCGAATCACCGACAGCGGCCAAGGCATGGCGCAAAGCACGCTGGAGCACGCCTTCGAACCCTTCTTCAGCACCAAGGCGACCGGCCAGGGCATTGGCCTGGGGTTGTCGATGGTGTACGGCTTCAGCAAGCAGTCCCATGGGCATATCACCCTCAGCAGCGAGATTGGCCAGGGAACCCAGGTGGAGCTGTATTTGCCACGCCATGTCGATCAGGCCCTGTCATACAGCGAACCGGTGCCAGCCAGGCAAGACGGCTGCAGCCGACACGTGCTGGTTGTCGAGGACGATCCCCATGTGCGCCAACTGCTTTGCCAGGCGCTGGGCGAAAACGGCTTCCCCTGCCAAAGCGCAGCCGACGCCAATGAGGGACTGAAGGTGCTACGCTCGGCACAACCGGTGGATTTGCTCATCACCGATGTGGGCTTGCCCGGCATGAACGGCCGACAACTGGCAGAAATTGCCCGCAGCCTGCGCCCACGATTACCGGTGCTGTTCATCACCGGTTACGCGGAAACGGCCATGGCCCGCGAAGGCTTCCTGGGCGCTGACATGCACCTGATCTGCAAGCCGTTCGAGTTGCAGCAGTTGCAGGCTCGAGTGACACACATTCTAGGTAAGCCTTGAAGCGCCTTACACGTCAAGCAGGCGTAGCGCCTCATCGGCAAGATGCGCCAGCGAAAACGGCTTGTTCAACAATGCCGTGCCCGGCTGATCGAGCAATTGCGCTTCAATCGACTGGTCCGCATAACCGGTGATAAACAGAATTTTCTGCTGTGCAAGCTGCATGCGCATGGCCTTGGCCACTTGCCGGCCACTGAACCCACCCGGCAAACCGATATCGGTGATGACCAGATCGAAAGGGCCGCCATGGCGAAAGCGCTCCAGTGCGCTATTGGCATCGCCCACATCCGTGACGTCAAACCCACGCTCAGTCAGGTATTCGCGCATGACCGCGCGCAGATCAAGCTCGTCGTCCACCAGCAGCAGGCGCTCGCCCCGTGCCATGCGCTGCGAAAGCGGTACCGGCGCGGGCTCATCCGGAACCGGCTCATGGCTCCTCGGGAAAAGCATGGAAACCCTGGTGCCCTGCTCCGGCGTCGACTCGATCCAGGCATACCCCCCCGACTGTCGGACGAAGCCATACACCATCGACAGGCCAAGCCCGGCCCCACGCCCGAGAGGTTTGGTTGTGTAAAACGGTTCGAAAGCCCTGGCGATATCCGCCGCGGCTATGCCATGGCCATCATCCTCGACATGCAAGGCCACATAGTCGCCCGGCGGCAAGCCACCTTCATCCGGGAAAAACGCGGTCAGCCGTTCGTTGACGCTGCTGATGGTGACATTGCCCTGCTCCAGGCACGCTTCACGCGCATTGGCACACAAGTGGATCAAGGCATTCTCTAGCTGGGGTACGTCCAGGCTCACTGCCCAAGGTGCAACGTCCAGTTGCCAGTGCAAACGCATCTCTGCCCCCAGCGCCCGCAGCAACAGGGGTTCGCTCAGACGTAACTGCCGATTGAAGTCCAGTGGCCGAGGGGCCAATGGCTGATGGCGGGAAAATGCGATCAACCGATGGGTCAGGTCCATGGCACGCTGCACCGAGTCGCGCGCAACGTCCACGTAGGCCTCCACACGCTCCAGCCGCCCCTCCTGCAGGCGCCGCTGCAGCAGTTCGAGGCTGCCGCCGATACCGGACAGCAAGTTGTTCATTTCATGGCCCATGCCGCCCGCCAACTGGCCCACCACCTCCATACGCTCACTGTTGTGCATCAGCGCCTCTGCCTGACGCGCAGCCTCTTCACGGTCTGCGGTGATGTCGCGCCCAACCGCAGTCAGCAGGCTGCCGTCAAACCTCGCACTCCAGCGAAACCAGTGGTAGTGACCATCGCGATGTCGCAGGCGGATCTCCAGCTGCTCCGCGTGGCTGCATTGGAACAGCCCGGACACTGCCAATCGTACTTCGGTACGCTCTGTCGGGTGCACCAGCTCCATCACCGACATCGCCTGCACCTGCTCTTGTGTCCAGCCCAGAATGCGGTACCAGGCAGGGTTGGCGGCATGCAGTTTCAATTCTGGGGTGAGCATCATCATCGCTTCACGCGACAGCAACCAGAACTGCTCTCGCTCGGCCACATGCTGCGCAACCTGGCGTTCAAAGCTCTGCACCTGCTCACGCCAATGGCGGTGGGCCTCGACGCTGGCCGTGGTCTCGATCACCGTATGCAGAAACCCCGCCACGTTACCGAGTTCATCGTGCAGAGGGGCATAACCGAATGCGCACCATAGTGGTTCGGCGCCTTCACTGGGGACGATACGCAGGGGTGGGTCCTCGACAAAATTCGAGTGTCCTTCCAGTGCCTTGAACACCCAGGGTCCCACTGCAGGCCAGATATCACTCCACAGGGTATCGAACGCCATGCCCAGCGCATCCGGGAATGCCCGCAACGCCCGGTAGCCATTGTTATGCACCACACACAGGTCCGCCCCCCAGACCACTGCACATGGGAAAGGTGACAAATGCATCATGTCCACGGCAATGCGCAACGAAGCAGGCCAGCGCGACAATGGCCCAAGCGAGGTACGCCACCAGTCGAACTGCGCTATCCGCTCCCCCATCGGCTCGATCGATGGCAAAACAGGCGACTGCAGGATGACCTGCGGCGCGGGCTCGCATGGCTTACCGTTAGCGACCAATATCGTGACTCCAGCAATGCTCAGGGTTGACCACAGCGCCGCCAAGCCTGGCACGCTCGCCCGTGGATGGATTCAAGTTAGCACAGCACGTCCGGCACACCATGGCGGACTTGCTGGTGGCAGCTATGCTATTTAGGTTTTCCCTCGGGCCAGGGAGCACCGGCCCATTCAGGTTGCCGACGGGAGCAGGGTCATGAGCAAGAAAATTCTGGTGGTGTTGACCAATACAGCGAAGTATCCAACCCTCAAACGGGCGACCGGGTTGTGGCTGGGTGAAGCCGTTCACTTTGTCGAGAAAGTCGAAAAGGCCGGCTACACGGTCGACTATGTCAGCCCACAGGGCGGTTACGTTCCCGTCGACCCGCACAGCCTGCAGATGGCCCCGGACCTGGACTGGCAGTGGTACGACGACAAGCGCTTCATGACGCGTCTTGGCAGTACCTTGGCCCCAGGGCAGGTGAAGGCTGACGAATACAGCGTCATCTATTACACCGGTGGGCATGGGGTGATGTATGACTTCGCAGACAACCATGCTCTGCAGGACCTGGCACGCAAAATCTACGAAAAAGGTGGCATTGTCGCAGCAGTCTGTCACGGCGTAGTCGGCCTGCTGAACATCAAGCTGAGTAACAACTGCCTGCTACTCAAAAACCGCAAGGTGACCGGCTTTTCCAACATAGAGGAAAAACTGGCCGAACTGGACGACGTAGTGCCGTTCCTGACGGAGAACGAACTTGGGGCGCGCGGCGGTGAGTACAGCAAACATGATGAGCCGTGGAAGCCGTACGTGGTCGACGATGACAGGCTGATCACCGGGCAGAACCCCGCTTCCACCGCCTTGCTGGCCGAGGCAGTGCTGAAAAAGCTCAAGGGCAGTTAGCTACATCAAGGCGCTCGCTTTCCTACCGCTTCAACTGCAGCCGGACTACAGCAGCCCGGTCAGCAAATACATAGGCTCAGGGCTCAGCTGTTCACCTCGGACAGTTTCAGAGCGGAGAACTATTAGCCTATGTCGAAAATCATGCACGCGGGGCGCAGCATGGTGGAGCTGCTGCTGCTCATTGCAGTGGCGCTGGTGCCTGTGGTTTCCGGTTTGCTGGTGATGGCTTTCCAGCTGGAAGCGAAACTTGCGGAAAACGCCAGCATTTCAGTTCAGGAGGCGGTTTTCAGCGTCGACAGTGCACTGGACAGAATGCACGAGACGGCCCTGCGCACCCTGCCATTTGCAGGGGAATCTTGCGATAACGTCAAAAGCGCCTTGCAGGACCAGGTTGCCATCCGCTCCATGGTCAGGTCGCTGACCTTGCTCAAAGACAATCAACCCTACTGCAGCACGGCTTCAGGTTCGCTGGAGCATTATTCATCATTCGCGTCGTCCGGCCAGCGGGTCGCACTGTCCTACGGCCCTCCTGACACGCGCCAGAAGCTGCTGGTCGACTTTCACCAGAAGGGCAAAAGCCATAGCATCATCGTGACAGCCTATGCCATGCAGATTCGCAATGAACTGGATGGATTTCTGGATGGGCTGACACTGCTGGTCGAATTTGGCGACCGCTACATATGGAGCAATGGTGACAGCCGTGACCTTGAGCGCCCCTCACAGTCCGAATTCTTTACAAGCGCCATGTCGGCCAAGTATGGATACACGGTCAAAGGTGGCTACCCAGAGGGTTTCACCGCTCAGGAAATACGCCAGTCGGTGCTGCAGATCGTCCCCTCGCTGATGCTGGTGGGGATCGTGACCGGCTCGATCGTCTACCTGGCCCTGTTCAGGGCACGTGCCAACAGGCGGGGTACCGCCGCCGAACGAACATGACGACGACGGTACTCCAGGGGCGATCAGTCTGTGCTCAGCACGCCGCGGCGTACCTGGTCACGCTCGATGGATTCGAACAGCGCCTTGAAGTTGCCTTCACCGAAGCCATCGTCACCTTTGCGCTGGATGAACTCGAAGAAGACCGGGCCAAGCAGGGTTTCCGAGAAAATCTGCAGCAGCAGGCGCTTGTCTCCGGGCTGCGAGGCGCCATCGAGCAGGATGCCACGCGCTTGCAGTTGGTCGACCGGCTCACCATGGCCCGGCAGGCGCTCTTCGAGCATTTCGTAGTAGGTTTGCGGTGGCGCGGTCATGAAGCGCATGCCCAGCCCCTTCAGCGCATCCCAGGTCTTGAGCAGGTCATCGGTCAGGAAGGCCACGTGCTGGATACCTTCACCGTTGAACTGCATCAGGAACTCTTCGATCTGCCCTGCACCCTTGGATGACTCTTCGTTGAGCGGGATGCGGATCATGCCATCAGGCGCAGTCATGGCCTTGGAGGTCAGGCCGGTGTATTCGCCCTTGATGTCGAAGTAGCGGATTTCGCGGAAGTTGAACAGCTTCTCGTAGAACCCGGCCCAGTAGGCCATACGCCCACGGTAGACGTTATGGGTGAGGTGGTCGATGATTTT
This sequence comes from Pseudomonas sp. yb_2, assembly GCF_043103905.1. Classification (NCBI taxonomy): domain Bacteria; kingdom Pseudomonadati; phylum Pseudomonadota; class Gammaproteobacteria; order Pseudomonadales; family Pseudomonadaceae; genus Pseudomonas; species Pseudomonas sp. yb_2. The sequence goes on from NZ_JBICKH010000034.1 coordinate 24,689, forward strand.
CAGGCCGGCCCCTACCGGGTTGCGATCCACGCCTTCGATGAAGTTGAAGTCGATGTCGTAGATAGAGCTGCCTTCCTCGAAGCGGTCGATCAGATAGAGCGGTGCCCCCCCGATACCCTTGATCGCCGGCAGGCGCAATTCCATCGGGCCGGTTTCGATTTCTACCGGCTGAGCGCCCAGTTCCAGGGCGCGGGCATAAGCCTCATGGGCATTGCGCACGCGAAAAGCCATGCCACATACCGACGGGCCGTGTTCAGCGGCGAAATACGAAGCGATGCTCTTGGGTTCATTGTTCAGGATCAGGTTGATGCCACCCTGGCGATACAGGTGCACATCCTTGGAACGGTGGGTGGCCACTTTGGTGAAGCCCAGTATCTGGAATACAGGCTCTAGTACGCCTGGGGTCGGCGAAGCCAGTTCGATGAATTCGAAGCCCATCAGGCCCATTGGATTTTCAAAGATATCAGCCATGTTCGTGTTCTCATCTGCAGCGAAAATTATTGATTGCGTGGGATGTGGAACAGGAACGGCGGTGAGCACGGAATGCCCCGCACGCTACGGGCGAGGTAGTCACCTATGATCAGCTTGAACCCATGGTATGTCATATGGACCCATCTCGGCGGGCTTGATCCTTCGGACGTGAAGGACCTTATTGTTGTATTCGTAAATCGATTCTACATTGCGTAAAATGGTTTGTCGCGTTTTAGTTGCTCGTACGCGGCGACAAACGGCTATCCTCTCGTTTTTACTCCATGATAGTCAGATCAGCATGCCCCTTACCGTCAAACGCCGCGCCGCACTCAGCTGGCGCACGCTCTTGCCCTGGGTCGTCGGCGTGCTGCCGGTCATGTGCGGCCTGGCCGTGATGAACTGGCAGGTCGAACGTGAAATGCAGGCCAGCAGCCACGCCACCACCCGCCAGGCGTTGGAGCACGTCGAACACATCCTCGACAACCTGTCCCGTGCCGCCAATTCGCTACTTCCACTGACTGACAGCCCATGCGAGCAGGCCCAGCTCATGCTGCGGGCCCAGGTTACCCGCAATGCCTTCGTGCGCTCGACCAACCTGTTCAGGCACAACAACCTTTATTGCTCCTCGCTGTTCGGCGAGTTCGAAGAACCGGTCAATCCTGGCGATTACGTCGACGGCAAGTTATGGCTGATGGACGGCAACTCGGTTACCCCGGGCCACCCGCTGCTGGTCTACCGTGCCAGCGACGGCGACCACGGTGCAATCACCACGGTGGATGGCGACCACCTGCTGACAGCACTGCGCCTGATCGGCCCCGATGAAGAATTGCAAATCCGCGTGGGCGACGCCTGGATGGGCAAGGACGGCGTGGTCCACAAAGGCGCCTCCCCTGCCGCCGCCAGTGCCAACGTGCTGATAGGCTCGACGCGTTACCCTTTCAGCGTGCAGGGCGGCTACAGTGCCGACAAGCAAGGCCAACTGTTACGCAGCCACTACCCTGGCCTGCTCAGCCTGCTGCTGATACTGGGTGCCCTGGCGGCGCTGGCATGCCGCTGGCAGATTCGCCGCGCCACCTCACCGCGTGCCGAACTGGACCGTGCCCTGCAGGCCGATGAATTCCTGCCGTATTTTCAGCCAGTGGTGCGCAAGGGCGATTACCGCTGGGCCGGTGCGGAAGTGCTGATGCGCTGGCACCACCCACGCGAAGGCCTGGTTCGTCCCGACCTGTTCATCCCCTATGCCGAACATAGCGGGCAGATTGTCGCCATGACCCGTGCGCTGCTGACACATACCGCGCAAAGCCTGGCGCCCTATGCCGGCCTGTTGGAAGACGGCTTCCATATTGGTGTCAACATCACCGCTGACCACTGCCGCGACCTCAGCCTGCTGGATGACTGCCGCACGTTCCTGCAGCACTTTCCGCCCGGCCGGGTGGTGCTGACCCTGGAACTGACAGAGCGCAAGCTGATCGAGCCTACGCCGGTCACCCTTGAGTTGTTCGAAAAGCTGCATGCCATGGGCGTGATGATTGCCCTCGACGATTTCGGCACCGGCCAGTCGAGCCTCAACTACCTGCGGCAATTCAAGGTCGACTACCTGAAGATCGACCAGAGCTTCGTTGCCATGATCGGCGCCGATGCGCTGTCAGTGCACATACTCGAGACCATCATCGAGCTGTCGGGCAAGCTGGACCTGGGCATCGTTGCCGAGGGTGTGGAAACCGACCTGCAGCGCGACTACCTGGCCGCGCACGGGGTGGACTTCCAGCAGGGTTACCTGTTCGCCAGACCCATGCCGGCCGCCCAGTTCCTCGAAGCCCTGGCCACTCGCCCGGGCGCAACGCAGTTGCCGCAAGATGCGCCCCCTGAGATCATGCGCGGCTGATCAACCCGCTCAATTCCCGTATTCGAGGCATTCGTGTCAAAAGGCATTGTTTCATCGGTCATGGCGTCCTGCCTGTTCGCTGTGATGTACTTCTATACCTCCCTGCTCAAGCCACTCGATGGCGAAGAAATCTTTGGCTGGCGCACCCTGCTGACACTGCCCTGCCTCACCTTGTTCATGCTTGTCTCGAAAGACTGGAAGCGGGTGGGCGAACTGATGGGCCGGGTAAAACGCACGCCGGTGCTGTTGCTCGGCATGGTCGGCACGTCCTGGCTGATGGGGGTGCAACTGTGGCTGTTTCTCTGGGCGCCCCTGCATGGGCGCAGCCTGGAAGTGTCGATGGGTTACTTCCTGCTGCCACTGGCCATGGTCCTGACCGGGCGGCTGGTATATGGCGAGCGGCTGTCACGCCTGCAGACGGTAGCCGTGGCCTGCGCCGCACTGGGCGTGGGCCACGAGCTGTACCAAAATGGCAGTTTTGCCTGGGAAACCCTGCTGGTAACGATCGGCTACCCGGTCTACTTCGTGCTGCGCCGACGCTGCCGCACCGACAACCTGGGCGGCCTGTGGTGTGACATGTGCCTGCTGCTGCCGTGGGCGCTGTACTTCGTGATCCAGAGCCCACTGTCCAGTGCTGACCTGCAAGCACACCCCGGGCTGTACGTGTTGGTACCGATCCTTGGCGCGATCAGCGCTTCGGCGCTTATCGCCTACGTGCTGGCCAGCCGCATGCTGCCATTCAGCCTGTTCGGCCTGCTCAGCTACGTCGAACCCGTGCTGCTGGTAGGCGTGGCGTTGCTGCTGGGCGAAACCATCGGCCCGGATCAGTGGCTGACCTACCTGCCAATCTGGGCCGCAGTACTGGTGCTGGTGCTTGAGGGCTTCAAGCACCTGCTACGTCAGCGTCGCCGTTCGGTGTAAGCCGAACCTGGCGTACCCGTCGCTCTTCAACCGCCTCCACGGTCAGCATCCAGCCATTCCAGGCTAGCCGGTCACCGACCATCGGCAGGCGGTCCAGCAAGCTCATCACCAGGCCCGCAAGGGTCTGGTAATCCTCGGTAGCACGGGCGCTGAAGCCAGTACGCGCCTGCACCTGGCTGAGGTTCAGCGCACCGCTGACCACAAAGCCTTCCCCCTCCTGAACGATGCCCGGGCCTTCAACCTCACTGGCATCCGGCAGCTCACCGGCAATCGACTCAAGGATGTCGGTCATGGTCAACAGCCCGGTGAAGTCACCGAACTCGTTGACCACGAAGGCAATATGGGTCGACTGACCGCGCATTTGCTCCAGGGCATTGAGGATGCTGAAGCTCTCCAGCAGGTTCAACGGCGCCCGGGCCATGCTTTCCAGGTCGGGCTGGCTGCCCGAGAGCAGTTCCTTCAGCAGTTCCTTCTTGTGCACAAAGCCCAAGGGCTCGTCCACGCGACCATCGCGGATCAGCGGCAGGCGCGAGTACGGCGAATTGGCCAGGGCCTGGGCAATGGCGTCGGCCGGTTGCGCCAGGTCGATCACATCAACCTCGGCACGGGCAGTCATCACCGTACGAATAGGCCGCTCGGCCAGGTTCAGCACGCCGCTGATCATGACCCGCTCACGGCGGTCGAACAGCACCTGTTCCCCGCCGCCCTCGACCAGGTCGGCAATCTCCTCGCCGACCTCGTCAGCCTCGACCCGGCGGCCGCCCAGCAGGCGCAGCACGGCATGGGCAGTACGTTCGCGCAACGGCCTGTGCTGTTGCAGGCTGCGCTTGCGGCGGGCACGGGCCAGCTGGTTGAACAGCTCGATCAGGATCGAGAAGCCGATGGCCGCGTACAGGTAGCCTTTGGGGATATGGAAGCCCAGGCCTTCGGCGGTGAGGCTGAAACCGATCATCATCAGGAAGCCCAGGCACAGCATGATCACCGTGGGGTGGGCGTTGACGAAGCGGGTCAGCGGCTTGCTGGCAACGATCATGATACCGATCGAGAAGATCACCGCGATCATCATCACGGACAACTCATCGACCATGCCGACCGCCGTGATCACGGCATCCAGCGAGAATACCGCGTCCAGTACCACGATCTGGGCAACGATCGGCCAGAACGCGGCATGGCGCAGCGTGCCACTGGCCTGGGTTACGTGACCTTCCAGGCGTTCGTGCAGCTCCATGGTGGCCTTGAACAACAGGAACACACCACCGAACAGCATGATCAGGTCACGGCCAGAGAAGCTCTTGCCGAACACTTCGAACAGCGGTGCGGTCAGGGTGACCATCCACGAAATGCTGGCCAACAGGCCCAGGCGCATGATGAGCGCCAGGCTCAGGCCAATGACCCGCGCGCGGTCGCGCTGATGGGGCGGCAACTTGTCGGCAAGGATGGCGATGAACACCAGGTTGTCGATACCCAGCACCAGCTCGAGGACGATAAGCGTCAACAGGCCTAGCCAGGCCGTGGGGTCGGCTAGCCATTCCATTAGTGGGTACTCACGTGGGACACGTCACAAGGACGGGGGAAGGATGGCCAGAAAGGCCGAAGACTGGGGGGCTCCGCGAAGGTGCTCATATAGACCTTGATAACAAATTGGGAGAACGATACTACAAGCACAGCAGGTTTCTGTAGTAGCGCAAAACTATTACAAAACCTGTAACAACCCTGCATCGCCATTAGCCCTGCAGGCGCGGGTTGTGCGCAGGTACTTTTGTTCAATACATCAGAACGCCAGCCACGCGAGGATAAGGCCTCCCCAACCACGCGGATCTTCCTCATGAGCCTATACCTGTCCATGGCCGCCTTCGCCCTTGCGGCCTCGATCTCCCCCGGCCCGGTAAACATCGTCGCCCTTGGCAGCGGTGCCCGCCATGGCCTGCGCGCCAGCGTTGCCCATGTGGCCGGCGCCACGCTGGGGTTCTGCCTGTTGCTGGTGCTGGTCGGGCTGGGCCTGCATCAACTACTGTTACGCTGGCCCTTGCTGGGCCTGATGTTGCACTGGGGCGGTGTAGCGTTTCTGCTGTACATGGCGTGGAAGCTGGCCAGTGACGACGGTAACCTGAACAACGCACAGCCTAGCCAAGCCCCTTCAGCCTGGCACGGCGCAGCGATGCAGTGGCTGAACCCCAAAGCCTGGTTGGCAGCCGTTGCCGGGGTGGGTGCCTACACCGGCGGTGAACAGCACTTGCTGTGGCTGTTTACCTGGATCTACGGGCCGATCTGTTTCATCTCGGTAGCCTGCTGGGCCTGGGCCGGCAGCGTGATTCGCCAGTACCTGGACAACCCACGCCACCTGCGCATGCTCAATCGGAGCCTGGCCGTGTTACTGGTCGCCAGCGCGGTTTACCTGATCCTTTAAGGCTTGCACGGCTCCTGCAGGAGCGCCCAGGCTAGCGACGGCATTTCTGTAATGCCCCGGTGTCGCCGCCAGGTGCTGTTTGAATGCCCGCTGCAGGTGTGCCTGATCAGCGAACCCGGCCTCCTGTGCAACTTCAGCAATTGAGCGGCCCTGGCGCAACTGCGCCCGGGCCAGTTGCACGCGCTGGTCTAGCAGGTAGCCATGCGGCGTCAGGCCGAAGCGTTGGCGAAAGGCACGAATCAGGTAGGACCGAGACAGGCCGCAAGCCCCGCAGATGTCCTCGAGGCTGAGCGGGTCACTGCGATGGGCGCGTATGAACGCTGCCGCTGCATCCAGCCGTGGGTTGCCCTCGCCACCCTCGCTGGCATTACCGCCAAGCATGCCCGGCAACTCGTGAAACAGGGCCGCCAGGCGGGCTTCGCGATCAGGCAGCCTGGCATCGAACAGGTCGGCAAAGGCCTGCAACAGCCGCCGATACAACACAGGCGAGCGGCTCCAGGTCTGCGTGGGCAGGGTAAAACCCACTGCTTGCAACCAAGGCTGATCGACGAACAGCATCAGGTAAGACCAGGGTTCCCCGGCAACAGGGTTGCAGGTGTGCACCACGCCTGGGTTCATCAACACCGTGGTACCCGCCCCAACCTCAACGCACTGGTCACTGTTGATGTAAGTGCTACGTCCCCCCGTGATCACCCCGATGGAGAAACTCTCGTGAGAGTGCGCGGCGTAGCACACCTTGCGCCCGTCCCCTACCTGTCGGGCTTCGACGAACGGCAAGGCAGGGTCGCGCCAAAACCGTGATACCTCGATCATCCTCTACTGCCCTGCCCGCCGCTGATCCATGCACGGATGCTACACATTTATCGAGGGAACAGATCCAACGTGCGCTCCACCTCGTCAATATCGATCCGGAAACCATCGCCTTCCGGTAGGCCTACCACAAAGCCGAAATGCTGGTGATCACGATCCGTCAGGTATTTGTAGTAACTGACGAAACGGTTCGGCGGCTGCAAAGTCAGCAGACAGCCTCCCGCCTGCAGCACATTCACGCCATGCACCAACTGGCTACCCTCCACCCCGATGACCACTTTAGCCCCGGCGCAGGCCGCGACAATACTCGGCACATCGGACTTCAGCGGGTTGACGATGCGAAAACCGCGGGTCGTGCGCAGGTGTTCGGCAAGCTCCAGCTCGTTGCGCAACAGGCGCAGATCACCATCACCGCCCCGCAACAGGAAAACCCCCGGGTGCTGCGTGTGCGTCACATGCGACAGCAGCTTGTCACCCATGGCTCGGTAGCGAGCATGCCGGCTGCGGTTGTTGCTCTGGTCATCGAACAGCACCAGCTCACGGAAGAACGCACTGCGCAGGCGCAAAGGCTTCATGTCCAGCCAGTCTTCATAGGCCGGTGCCTGGGTGAACAGCGGATACCTGGCAGAGGGGGCGGTGGTCACCGGGATGCCCTCGTTGCAGGCCAGCGCATAGGTCGGGCAATCTTCCATCAGCCAGGTGCCGAACCAGGCGTTACCGTTTAGCGTGCAGTAGATCGCAGCGCGGTCGATTTCATGGTCGATGAGGATGGTCGGGAAGGTACTCGGCTTCTGTGACAGCCAGTGGCTGGCCTTGCCCTTGTACAATGCCCCATCGACCAGCCATACATCCTTGATCAGGTAGCCACGGGTTGGCCCTTGCAACGTGTGGATACCTCCCGCCATGGTCTGCGCCGGGTGCACGTAGGGGTAAAACCGCTTGCCTTCCCAGCCCGTCACCCGATCCAGCTGGCCAGGCAGGAAAATGGCCGGCGGTGAAACCGTGGCTTCGCCCGGGGCAATGTCCCAACTCTTGGTGGCGACGCTCTTGAGATCGATCGCCGTTTTTCCACCCAGCCGTTTGCGCGCCATGTATCGGTAGGCGGCCAAGGTCCAGGTGTGTTGCCTGGCTGCGGGCGATGCACTGAACTGCGAGATGTCGCTTCCCATGAAGCGTCCCCCCCTGATGACGAAGACTGGAGCCCGGCGCCCGGCGCCAGATCAAAGCATCCCTGGCAGTTACTCAACTACTCGTGACTCTTTCCATGGTGGGCGGTGACTGCAAGCTGGCGTAACGGCTGCGCAATGTTTCCACAAACGGTTCGCCTGCCCCGCTGCCTCCGTAGAGATAAATCTTGTGCAGGCCACCAAACACCATTTCGTGATAGCGGCTGGCAACTTCCTCATCGCTTGGGCCATCGGGGAGCCCCAGATGCAACGTCAGCTTGTCGCCTTCGACCGCGAACATCGGCGTGTCCCACAGGAACTTTGCCGTACCGGTCTTGGGCAGGCGGACAAACAGGTACGCATGGTTACCCAGCGAGTCGATATCACCACCGCGGCGGCGTTTCCACTTCAGCAGGCCGTCGTCCGGGCGCGCCAGACACAGGCCGATGTCGTAATAATCGAAGCCCTGTTCCAGTGCCCATTCAAGCGCCATGAAAGTGGTGATCGAATTCACCTCGCGCAGTTTCTTCGCATCGGAAAACACCGCCTCGCAATAGCCAAAGCGCAACGTGCTCCAGTAACGCTTGCCGCTGCGTACCACTTCACACCCCAGGTGGCAGCCAATCACCTCATCGCCCAGCATGATCAAGTCAAGCCGGCCGACACTCTTGGCAATACGGAACACCTCTTCGGTAGGAAACTGCGCGGCATGAATGCCCTGCCGGGCCGAAGCATAAGGGCGCAGCAGATCCCGGTCGGCCATGGCGATTTCTTCGTCCGAAAGGGCTTGGCGCATGTGATAAAGCGGCCGGTTCTTGCGAATGCTGCGCCGCAGTTCGCTGTCGTAGCGGGCAGTGATGTCTTCCAGTGGGCGCCCCAGCGGCACCACGGCGCTCAGGTAGTGCGGCACTGACAGCGACCCCGATGTGGGCATTTCGCTGATGACCACGACGTGGCTGGCAGCCGCCGTGGCACTTGCACTGTCCACGATCGAGGCGCTGCCCTGGCCCTTGCCACCGATCAGCAGCTTGGCCATTTCCCGTTGCTGCTTGCGGCCGATGTAGAGGATTTCGTACGGGCTCTCCTGTTGCGGGCGGAACCTGGCGACTTCCCAACGCCAGAGACAGGCACGCGCCAACATTTCTCGCACTTTGCTGGCCAGCAGCCTGATTTCGTAGCGCAGGGAGGGCGACAGGAGCTTGCGCGCCACAGTCGTCAAGGTCTTTTTCATTTCTTCTTCGACGTCCTTTGAAGTGCACTATTGGCCAATCGGAACAAGAGAAAAAACCCGGCAAAAACACTTAAAACTTTGATTTTTATTGTTTTACTTGAAACTTTGCTATCACATTCAGTAACAATTTAAGATGCCTGCAAACGCTTTGGCAAGCGGCTTCTGGCTGACTTTTGATCAAGTTTCATGGCGTCAAATTCCCCGCATCAGACCAATGCTCAACACAACTTTTGCTATAACCATGCCCATCAAGCGTCCGCTGGCTACTTCGTTATCAATGAGTAACCTTTAAAGCCTACTTTGCATCAACGCCTTTCAGTTCGCTGACTGCTTGCCGGGTAGGCATTGGCGGCCATGTTGAACCAGACTGGTGTTTTTCCTGCAGCCAGTGCATGCTCGTAGCTGAAACGATTCAACTGACTTGAAAACCGCCCTTTGATGTGAGGTGCAGTACCCATGGACCGTTTGCTCGATTCACTCTTCCCCAGCGCCGAGAACATCCCGGAAACCTGGCGCCTGGGAGCCCCACTGGAACAACGCGACTACCTGGTCAACGGTGAGCTCAGGCGCTGGGACGGCCCGTTGGCCACGGTGCGCAGCCCGGTGTGGCTCAAGCAAGGCGACGAAGAGCATCAGGTCATACTGGGCAGCGCCCCGCTGCTGGATGCCGAGACCGCGCTTACCGCCCTCGATGCCGCCGTACAGGCCTATGACAAAGGCCGTGGCGCCTGGCCGAACATGCGCGTGGCCGAGCGTATCCAGCATGTGGAATCCTTCCTTGCCCGCATGCGTGAACAGCGCCAGGCCGTGGTCAAGCTGCTGATGTGGGAGATCGGCAAGAACCTGAAGGATTCGGAAAAGGAATTCGACCGCACCTGCGACTACATCGTCGACACCATCAACGCCCTCAAGGACCTGGACCGCCGCTCCAGCCGCTTCGAGCTGGAACAAGGCACCCTCGGCCAGATCCGTCGCGCCCCGCTGGGCGTGGCCCTGTGCATGGGGCCCTACAACTACCCGCTGAACGAGACCTTCACCACGCTCATCCCGGCGCTGATCATGGGCAACACCGTGGTGTTCAAGCCGGCCAAGTTCGGCGTACTGCTGATCCGCCCCTTGCTCGAAGCGTTCCGCGACAGCTTCCCGGCAGGCGTGATCAATGTCATCTATGGACGCGGCCGGGAAACGGTGAGCGCGCTGATGGCCAGCGGCAAGGTCGATGTATTCGCCTTCATCGGCACCCACAAGGCCGCCAGCGACCTGAAGAAACTGCACCCACGCCCGCATCGTCTGCGCGCCGCACTGGGCCTGGACGCCAAGAACCCGGGCATCGTGCTGCCCCAGGTCGACCTCGACAACGCTGTCGAAGAGGCCGTCACCGGGGCGTTGTCGTTCAACGGCCAGCGCTGCACGGCACTGAAGATCCTGTTCGTGCACGAGGATGTGGTCGAGGCCTTCCTCGACAAGTTTCAGCACAAATTGGCGGCGCTCAAGCCCGGTATGCCGTGGGAACCTGGCGTGGCGCTGACTCCATTGCCCGAGCCTGGCAAGGTCGACTACCTCGATGGCCTGGTTGCCGATGCGACGGAAAAGGGCGCGCGCGTACTCAACGAAAATGGCGGGAATAGCCGCGGCTCATTCTTCTACCCGGCCTTGCTGTACCCGGTCAGCCGGGAAATGCGCGTGTACCACGAAGAGCAGTTCGGCCCGCTGGTACCGGTGGTGCCCTACCGCGACCTGCAGACAGTGATCGACTATGTGCTGGACTCCGACTACGGCCAGCAACTGAGCCTGTTCGGCAACGACCCGGCCACCATCGGCAGCCTCGTCGACATCTTCGCCAACCAGGTCGGGCGCATCAACATCAATGCTCAGTGCCAACGCGGCCCTGACACCTACCCGTTCAACGGCCGCAAGAACAGCGCCGAGGGCACGCTCTCGGTGGATGACGCTTTGCGTGTGTTCTCCATCCGGACGCTGGTCGCCACCCGCTTCCAGGAGGCCAACAAAGCGCTGATCAGCGAGATCATTCGCAACCGCCAGTCGAGCTTCCTGACCACCGACTACATCTTCTGACCGCCGCGCTTATAGACAATCGATCTAGCGTCACTGTCGATTTTCCATCTGGGCGAACGACTCTAAGCAACAGGGCGCCTTTCGGCGCCCATTGCACAGGAGAGTCGAACATGGCAGTCAAACCCATCCCCGAAGGCCAGCACAGCATCACGCCCTACCTGGCCATCAACGACGCCGCCAAGGCCATCGAGTTCTACAAGCAAGCCTTTGGTGCGGTGGAAATGTTCCGCCTCGATGCCCCAGGCGGTCGCGTTGGCCATGCCGAACTGAGAATCGGCGATTCGTCGCTGATGCTGGGCGACCCTTGCGACATGGAAGGCGGCCTCACCGCCAGCCAGAAGCTCAACGGTGCGGGTGTTGGCCTGCACTTGTATGTTGAGGACTGCGACAAGGTCTACGCCCAGGCCCTGGCCGCCGGGGGCATCCAGTTACATCCCTTGACCGACCAGTTTTACGGTGACCGCAGCGGCACCCTGAAAGATCCGTTTGGCAACATCTGGTTCGTGTCCACCCACAAAGAGGACCTGACCCCCGACGAGATTCGCGCCCGTGCCGCGAAGATGTTCGGCGGTAGCCAAGCGACGAGTTGAAAGCCGCGCGACTTTGCTTGAAGCTTGAGGCTCGTAGCTTGGAGCTGCTTCATGCGAATCATCGACAAAACCGCCACCCAGGTGCGCAGCCTGACCCCCGCTGAAGAGGAACTGCTGGTCGGCTTTGCCACCGGCAGCCTCGCCGGCCCGCGCCTGCTACAGGCCAACCAGCTACTGATGAAAGTACGCAACGCCAACCAATGGCTGGCTTGCGACTGCCGCAACGATGCCTTGCCGGTGCTCAATGTCACCCTCAACGGCAGCACCGGCACACTTTTCCTCAAGAACAACCCGGGCACCGCCGAGCACGCGCCTGGCTGCCCGTTCACCAAGGACGAGCGGGAAGCCGCCGAACGTGAAAACGACCCCGCCCCACCCGCCGCCTGGCTGCCACCCGATACACCCTTGCGCCTGATCAGCGACTTCCGTGCTGGCACGGCCGGTGGCGCCGGCGATGGCAACGACAGACGCGAACAGCAGCGCCTGCTGTCACTGCTGCTGACCTGGATTGAAACCAGCGGACTCAACCTTTACGCCACCCACCTGAAGAAAGACCTGACCACACAGTTTGCCGAGTTGCGCAGCGTGGCCAGCCGCTATCCGCTGCTGGAGCGGGTGCCCGCCAGCAACTACCTGGAAACCCGCCTGGACATGAAGCACATGATGATGCTCAAGTCCCGCCTGCGCGAAGCCTCTGTGTTCGGCAACCACCGCCGCCACGGTCTGCTGCTGGACTGCATCGACCAGCTAAAAGGGCGCAAGTTGTTCAACAACCGCAGCGAGGACGGCTTCGACTTCCAGGGGCATCACCTGTACTGGGGCGGGAGCCGCACCAGCGGGCCGTTGCTGGCGCTGATGATCTACTCGCCGACCAGCGCCGGTAGCCATTTCTATGAGCTGATTCATGTGGCCAGTGTGCCCGTGCTGTCGCGCGCGCACCTGTTCCCGGTGTACCGCGATGAAGAGCGCGAGCCGCTCAAGGCATTGGTATCGCTGATCGACTGGATGGCCAGTAAAGGGGTGAAAGTGCAGATGCGTCGCCCCGTGATCGGTGGGCAGGTGATGGATGAGCTGGTGCTGACCTCGGACCAGGACCGGGTGTTGTCAGTGTCGCTGCTGGAACAGCCCATCGGCCCCGAGCCGGATACCGAGAACTTCAAGCGCTACGCCGACTTCAAAAGCCTGGAAACGTTCCGCAAGTTCGTTGCGGGCTTTTTCATGCGCGAGCGTTGAAATTGACTCGCGCAGTTCCCTGCAGGAGATCGCCCTGCCCTTCGGGCGGGGCGGTCACTCAGCGAACACAGGCGGCAAGCGGCTAGACAAGGGTGCATTGGCCGCACAGGTGCCTCAACCCAGGAACAGCTTGTACGCCGGGTTGTCAGTCTCGTCCCAATACCGGTACCCCATCTCGTCCAGCGTCAACGGCAAGCGCGCCAATTCGTCCGCTGGCACTTCCAAGGCAGCGAACACCCGCGCCTGCGCCGCACCATGGTTGCGGTAATGGAACAGGCTGATGTTCCAACGTTTGCCCAGCCGCTCCAGAAACCCCAGCAACGCCCCTGGCCGTTCGGGGAACTCGAAGCGCAGTACCCGCTCATCAGCCCCTGACGCGGCATGTCCGCCGACGGTATGGCGCACATGCAGCTTGGCCAGCTCGTTGTCGGTCAGGTCCAGCACGCTGTACCCCTGCTCCCGCAAGCTGGCCAGCAACTGCTCACGTGGGTCGTGCACCGGGTGGGTCTGCACGCCCACGAACAGGCGCGCCTCCTTCCCGGGGTAGAAGCGGTAGTTGAATTCGGTGATCTGCCGCTTGCCCAGTGCGTGGCAAAAGGCCCGGAAGCTGCCCGGCTGCTCCGGAATCGTCACGGCGATGATCGCCTCGCGCTGCTCACCCAGCTCGGCCCGCTCGGCCACATGGCGCAAGCGGTCGAAATTGACGTTGGCCCCGGAGTCGATGGCCACCAGGGTCTGCCCATGCACACCTTCACGCGCCACGTACTTCTTGATACCGGCCACGGCCAAGGCCCCGGACGGCTCGGTGATCGAACGGGTGTCGTCGTAGATATCCTTGATCGCCGCGCACAGCTCGTCACTGCTCACCGTCACCACCTCGTCGACGAAGTGGCGGCACAGCTCGAAGCAATGGGCGCCGATCTGCGCCACCGCCACGCCGTCGGCAAAGGTGCCCACCTGCGGCAGGATCACGCGCTCGCCGACGGCCATGGCAGCCTGCAGGCAGTTGGAATCTGCCGGCTCGACACCGATCACCTTCACGTCAGGGCGCAGGTACTTCACATAGGCGGCGATCCCGGCGATCAAGCCGCCACCGCCCACGGGCACAAAGATCGCGTCCAACGCCCCAGGGCGCTGACGGAGGATTTCCATGGCCACGGTACCCTGCCCGGCGATCACATCCGGGTCATCGAACGGTGGCACGAAGGTCGCGCCTTCGCTGTCGGCCAGCTTCAGTGCGTGGGCCAGCGCATGCGGGAAGCTCTCGCCATGCAGCACCACATGCCCGCCGCGCGAACGCACGCCTTCCACTTTCAACGATGGCGTGGTGGTGGGCATGACGATGGTTGCCTTCATACCCAGATGCGATGCGGCCAAGGCCACGCCCTGGGCATGGTTGCCCGCCGAAGCGGTGATCACCCCGCGCTCACGCTGCACATCGGTCAGTCGCGACAGGCGGGTGTAGGCACCCCGGATCTTGAACGAAAACGTAGGCTGCAGGTCTTCGCGCTTGAGCAACACCTGGTTGCCCAGGGCGGCAGACAAGGCCGGGGCCGCTTGCAGGGGCGTTTCAATGGCCAGGTCGTACACCGGCGCGGCAAGAATGCGCCGCACCTGCTCCGACAGCAGTTGCTGGGGGGTGACGGTAGTACGAGGGACACTGAAGCTGGTCATCGATGACTCCTTGGCTATTTTTACGTTGCCCAAGAGTCAGAGAGAAAAAACCCGCCTCCAGGGCGGGTTCGGTGCACGTACGCGCTAGCCCGCCAAGCTGATAATGGCGGTAATAATAATGGCGTTCACGTGCGGGAATGTATTCATGGGGTAGGAACTTAGCCTGCCTCGCAGCCGAAAGTCAACACTTGGCCTGCTGCGCCGAAAGCGGCACATCGAACAGCTTGTCGAAGCCCCACTGGAAGACAAAGGCGTAAACGAAGAAGAACACGAACAACGCCAGATTGGTCAGCAGTGCGGCCCACAGGCTCACGTCCAGCCAGTACGCCACCAGCGGCAACAGGATCACCACCAGCCCACCCTCGAAGCCCAGCGCATGCAGCAGGCGCCGCAGGAAGGTGCGCTCACGTTTGGGCTGGCGCGCTTCCCAACGTTCGAATACCCAGTTGTAACCCATGTTCCAGCTCATCGCGATGCCTGACATCAGCACCGACAGCACGGTCGACTGCGCCATGCCGGCGCCGAACGCCAGCTCCAGTGCGGGCGCCACACAGGCGACGGCGATGGCCTCATAGAGAATGGCCTGGACGATCTTGCGGGCCTTACCTTGCATGTTCAGCTCCCTGAATGAACGACCTGTAAAGCTACAAGATGCAGCCCGCAAGAAACAGCCCGAAATTTGGACAATCCCGCGTTCGGCTGCTTGTATCTATTCCGTACATGACAGTGACATCTCCTGCACCTTCGTCGAGGGAACGAGCGAGGATAAGACGATGGCCCACTCTGCCCTGCCGGTGGCTGACACATGAGCCTGGTATTTATCGATTTTCTCACTTACCTGCTGTTCGGCCTGAAGCTTCTGGCGATCACCCTTGCCTCGTTGATGTTCCTGCTGGGCCTGGACGACCTGTTCATCGATCTGTGCTATTGGGGGCGCACGCTGATCCGGCGTTTTCGCATCTACGGCAAGTTCGAAAAGGCCGATGAGAAGCGCTTGTACGAAGTCCCGGAAAAACCTTTGGCCATCATGGTCCCTGCCTGGAACGAAGTTGGCGTGGTCGGTGAAATGGCGCGCCTGGCCGCTTCGACCATCGACTACGAGAACTATCAAATCTTTGTCGGCACCTACCCCAACGACCCGCAAACCCAGGCTGACGTGGACGCGGTGTGCCTGCACTTCCCCAACGTGCACAAAGTGGTCTGCGCCCGCCCCGGCCCCACCAGCAAGGCCGACTGCCTGAACAACATCATCGACGCGCTGCTGCGCTTCCAGCAGGACGCCGGCATCGAGTTCGCCGGTTTCATCCTGCATGACGCCGAAGACGTGATCTCGCCGATGGAGCTGCGCCTGTTCAACTACCTGCTGCCGAGCAAGGACATGATCCAGATCCCGGTGTATCCCTACGCACCGGAGTGGAAGGGCTTTACTGCCGGCCACTATGTCGACGAGTTTGCCGAAAACCACGGCAAGGACGTGATCGTGCGCGAAGCGCTGACCGGCCAGGTGCCCAGTGCCGGCGTCGGCACCTGCTTCAGCCGCCGCGCCATCAGCGCACTGCTCGAGGACGGCGACGGCATTGCCTTTGACGTTCAGAGCTTGACCGAAGACTACGACATCGGCTTTCGCCTGAAGCAAAAAGGCATGAAGTGCATTTTCGCCCGCTACTCCATCACCGACCCGGCACTGACCCTGAAGCAGGATTGGCGCCCAGGCATGAGCCGCGAATTCTCCCAGGTGATCTGTGTGCGCGAGCACTTCCCGCGTGACTGGCAGCATGCCATCCGGCAGAAATCGCGCTGGATCGTCGGCATCGTGTTCCAGGGCACCAGCAACCTTGGCTGGAGCCGCAAGGGCGCGCTCAACTATTTCCTCTGGCGTGACCGCCGCGGGCTGTTCGCCTACCTGCTGAGCTTCCTGGTCAACCTGTTACTGCTGGTGTTGCTGGCCATGTGGCTAGTCACGGTCATTGCGCCGGAGTCGTGGCGCTTCATGTCGATCCTCAGCGACAGCTGGTTGCTGTCGACCCTGCTGTGGCTGAACGGCCTGATGCTGCTCAACCGGCTGTTCCAGCGCGCCTGGTTCGTCACCCGCTTCTATGGCATCGGCGAGGGCCTGCTGTCGGCACCGCGGATGATGTGGAGCAACTTCGTCAACTTTTTCGCCAACCTGCGTGCACTGCGCCAGGTAATGGAAATGGGCGATTCGCGGCGCGTGGCCTGGGACAAGACCACCCACGAGTTCCCTGCCATCGCCACCCCGGCTCGCACACCACTGGGCCAGCGCCTGGTGGCCAAGGGCCTGATCACCGACGAACAGTTGCAGCAGGCCATCACCAGCCCGGTTCGCAGGCGCCTGGGCCGCGAGTTGCTGCTGCGTGGCTGGCTGAACAGTGAGCAGTTGGTGGCCACCCTGGCCGAACAACTGGACCTGCCCTGGGCACCGCTGAACCCGTTCAAGCTCAGCCCGCAACTGATCGCCAAATTGCCGCGCAAGCTGGCCACCCATTACGGCGTATTGCCCGTGGACGAAGACGGCGACACCCTGATCCTGGCCAGTGAAAGCCCGGTCAGCCAGGTGTCGCTGGGTGTGATCAGCCGCCAGCTGAAACGCCCGGTCAAGGCACGCCTGGCCCCCCAGGGCCGGGTCACGCTGGGCCTTCGCTACCACTACCCGAGCCCCTGGCAGCATCAAGAAACCCGAGACATGCTGGCTGTGCTTGAACGCCACCAGGACGATGAAGCGCTGCTGGAGCGGGTCAGCCATCACCAAGTCATGCTAGGCGCGCTGCTGCAGGTGCGCGGCATGGTCCCTGTCACCCTGTTCAACCAGGCGTTGATCGACTTCGACCCCGAACACCAAAGCCTCGGCGAGCACCTGATTGCCCGCGGCATCATCACCAGGCAGGTGCTGGAGCAGGCCCTGATCGAACAGGCCAGTGAACAACAAGTGGCGATTGATCTGACCCGGGAGGTGGCATGAAGCCGCGCTTTTCCCTTGCTTTCACTGGCCTGCTGCTGTGCTCCGCCGCCCTGCCCGTTGCCGCTTCGGCGCCGATGACCGACTTCCAGCGGTTCACCAGCTTTCCGTTCATGGACCGCAGCTATCGCGAGGCCAGGAAAGACAACTGGGCTGAAGTCGAGCGCCTGACCCGCCATGTGCTGGGCCGGGTACCGAACAACGACGAAGCCCGCGCCCTGCTGATCGAAGCCCTGGCCCACCAGCGCCGTTACAAGGAGGCCCAAGCGCTGGCTGAACAGTTAGGCGACAGCCCCGAATACGCCGATGCCCTGCTGGAGCTGCGCCTGACCTGGATCGAGCAGGACCCGCCACCGGCCAGCCAGGTGGAACAATGGCTGGCCGCCAGCGACGGCAACCACCGGGTACAGCTGTGGCAGGCCTACAGCCTGAGCCTGGCCAAGTTTGGTGGCGCCGCCAAAGCGCTGGACTGGCTCAACCAACTACCGCCCGGTGGGGACGGCCAGGTCCTGCGCCTGGCCCGGGCCACCTTCGCCGAACAGCTGCGCAACTGGAAAGAAACCATCGAGCAACTGCAGCCGCTGGCCGACACAGGCCAGTTGCCTGCCCAGGACTGGCAACGCCTGGCCAATGCCTATATCCAGCAAGTCGACGAAAAGGGCCTGACTGCGCTGCTGGCCCACGCCCCCTCCCCCGCAGCGGCCAACCAGACGCGGCTGGCCATGGCCAACCGCGCCATTGCCGTCGGCCACCACCAGCAGGCCCAACGCTGGCTGCAGTCGCTACCGCCTGATCAACTGCAGCAACCCGAGCAGCGCCAGCAACTTTGGCAACTGGCCCGCGAAGGCGACGATGCAGCGCTGGTGCGGCGCCTGAGCAACGACCTGCAGCGCCCCTGCCTTGAAACGGTCGACTGGCTGTCACATCAAGACCCGGACCTGGCCCGGGAACAGTTCAAGGCCTGCTCCGCCAGCGCCGACCCTCGGGCCTATGCCGTGCTCAAGCAGCGCCTGTATGGCGCCCCGCCGCCGCCCCCGCAGCCGCGCACCGCCGCAGAATGGGAACAACGCTATCAGCAGACCGGCGACCTCGCCGCCCTGGAACAAACCACCTTCCTGTTGACCGAACAGGGCCACGGCGATCACGCACGGCACTTGCTGGAGCAAGCCTACGACCGCCGCCAGGGCCGCCTCGGCCCATCGCTGCTACAGCGTCTGGCCAACCTGTATGCCCGTGACGACGGGCCCCTGGACAGCCGCCGCATGCTCGGCCTGATACCCCGGGTCAACGCCAACACCCGCGCCCAGTTGCTCGGGCGGCTGGCCGAGGCCGGCCAGTGCGATGCCGTGCGCCAGGCAGTGCCGGCCACCCCGAGCGAACCGGGCCAGTACCGCGCCCTCGGCCGTTGCGCCATGCCCGACCAACCGGGTGCGGCGGTGGTCTACTACCAGGCTGCCGAGCGTTTGGGCGACCCTGGCAACCGTCTACCGCTGGCCTACGCACTCGAAGCGGCCGGCGACTCCGAAACCGCCCAGCCGATCTGGCGCAGCCTGCCAGACAGCGCCTTTACCGATAATGCCCGCCTCACCGCTGCCCGCGGCGCGCTGAATGCAGGCGACGCCGACGCAGCACGCCGCTACTGGGACGCTGCCGCGCACCAGAGCGCTGATGACTGGGCGCTGGGCGCCGCCATCGCCCAGCGCCAAGGTGACCCGCAGACCGCGCTGGGCTTCCAGCGCCAGGCTCTGGCGCACAGCCCGCGCCCCGACCACTACTACGCCGCGTCCAGCACCGCACAACTGGCCGGCGACAGTGCGCAGAGCACCGCCTGGCTGGCCGAAACCGTGCGCCTGGCCCCCAACCAGCCGCGCTATCGCGCCGACTACGGCATGCGCCTGGCTGGC
This sequence comes from Pseudomonas sp. yb_2, assembly GCF_043103905.1. Taxonomy (NCBI): domain Bacteria; kingdom Pseudomonadati; phylum Pseudomonadota; class Gammaproteobacteria; order Pseudomonadales; family Pseudomonadaceae; genus Pseudomonas; species Pseudomonas sp. yb_2. The sequence continues at coordinate 44,034 of NZ_JBICKH010000034.1, forward strand.
TCGACAGACAAGGCTCAGCGCATGCAATCGATCCCCTACCTTGAACACGCCACTCACGACTTCCCCGAGGACTACCGCCTTGGCGAAACACTCGCCTTGCGCTACGACGAACATGCCGACAGCGCTGCGGCACGCCGCGAACTGCGCCGCATCCTCGACGTAGAGCAGAACCTGGTCGACGGTGATGACGAGTACGGCAGCCTGGAGGCCCGCAAGTACCGCCAGCGCCGCGCCCACGAGAGCCTGTCACGTCGCGACACCATTACCCTGGCCAGCACCTGGTCGCCGGCCGGCACCTCGACCAACGACAAGTTTCTCGACAACGGCCAGCGCAGCGGCAGCTCGCGCCGGGCGCAATCGCAGAACGTGCAACTGGCCATGTGGGACCATGCCCTGGGCGAGGAGCCCAGCCGCAATGGCAGCACCCTGTCAGTGTATGGCCGGGTACTGTTCGGCGGCCAAAGCCGCACCGACTATGCCCAGAGCATGGGAACCGGTGTCGGCCTGCGCTACAAGCCGCTCGGCCAGGCCAACCTCAACCTGTATGCCGAGCTTTACCACCAGCGGCAGATCGACGAAGCACACTATCGCGGCCTCAGCCTTGGCCAGTTGCTGAGCCCGGCCAAGGTCGGCGGCAACTGGGGCGATTTGCGCCACCACGCCGAATCGAGCAATGACCTGCTGCTGCGCGCCACCGCCTCGTTCCTCGACCAGGGAGGCTGGCGCAACGATTGGCGCATCGATGAGGACGACTGGAACGAACGGTTCCTCTACCTCGATGCTGCCTGGTGGACCCGCGCCGGCGACCATGCCTGGCTGTCGCGCTACCAGCAGGGCCACGCCTGGAAGCTGCCGGGCAGCTCGCCGCAGACGCTCATGCCCTACGGCTTTGTCGAATTCTCCAGCCAGGACCCCAGCAACGACTGGCGCCAGGATGCCCGCGCCGGGGTTGGCGTGCGCTGGCAATGGTGGTTCGACGACGACCGCTACAACGCCTACCGCGGCTCGCTGAAAGTGCGTGCCGAGTACCAGCAATCGCTGGGCGGTAACCTCTACGAGCGCGCCAACGGTGTGCTGGTCGGTGCGGAGATGACCTTCTGATGCGTACGCTCATCGCCTTCTGCCTGCTGGCCCTGTGCCTACCGGCCACCGCTGACCAGCGCCTGTTCTACCAACCCCTTAACCGCGATGCCAGCCTCACACCCGCCCAGTGGCAGCAACTGTGGCAAGCCACCGCGGCCCAAGGTGGCAAAACCCTGATCGTGCAATGGAGTGCCTATGGCGACAGCGATTTCGGCGGTGCCCAGGGCTGGCTGGCCAACAGCCTGCGCACCGCGCGTGCCGAGGGCTTGCAGCTGGTGCTGGGGCTGTACATGGACCCGGCCTACTACCAGCGCCTCGACGAGCTGGATGGCGAGGGCCTGAACAGCTACTGGAAAGCGCAGCTGGGGCGCTCGCTCAGCCAGTACCAGCAACTGCGCCAGGCCTGGCAGTTGCCAGTGGACGGCTGGTACCTGCCCATGGAGCTGGACGACCAGCATCTGCGCGAGACCGAACAGCGCGATGCGCTGTACGGCCAGTTGCAGGCCTTCAACCGCCAGTTGGACAAGCCGTTGCATATCAGCGCCTTCAGCACAGGCAAGCTGACGCCGCGGGTCAATGCCGTCTGGCTGGATCAACTGGCCGGCTTGGGCTTGACTGTGTGGTGGCAGGATGGCGCCGGCACCGGGCGTTTGCCGGCGTTGGTGCGTCAGGGTTACGAGCAGGCGTTGCCGTGCCGGGTGGGTGTGGTGCGCGAGGCGTTCCGCCAGGTGAGCGCGCCGGAGCAGGCGTTTCGGGCGGAGCCCGCCGAGCCCAGGGTGGGTAGCGGGTGCCATGCCGAGGCAGTGTTTGCCTTGCGCTACCGGCCCTGGGCCCGGGGTATCTTGCCACAGCAATGAATTACCAGGGCCGGCCTCTTCGCGGATAAACCCACAGGTCCCCCACACCGTACGGTCCCTGTAGGAGCGGGTTTACCCGCGAAAGGTCCAAGCCTGAAAAGGTAGTAGCCTCAGGAGCCCACCGATGTTCAAGACCATCGAAGCCCACGTACGCCAGCAGGTCGCGCCCGCCGCCCTGCGCGCCGAGTTCCGCCAGCACGAATTCGAGTCCATGCGCTCGTTCTGCCTGCTGGTATTCTCGATCAGCGTCCTGATCTGGCTGGTCTTCGACCTGATCGTCAGCTTCCTCGGCGACCAAGGCTTCACCTGGCTGTCCTTCCTGTTCATCGCCCTGCTCGGCAGCCTGATCGTAGTGCTGCATTTCACCCGCCGCAGCCATCACTTCGACGTGCTCAACCTGCTGTTCATTACCGTCATCACCCTGGGCATGCGCCTGGTGATCGAAGGCATCCCGATAGCCCTGCGCCCGGTGTGGTTGGTGCTCGGGGTGTCCACCGTGCTGTATGCCATGTCGGTGCTACCGGTGCGGCGGTGGTCATTCTTCTGCGCCATGGTCATCACCTGGGTGATGCTTAATCCGTTCTACCACACCCGCATCGAGCCCGATGCGCTCGAAGGCGCCATGCTGATCAGCTATGCCGTGTTTCTCAGCGGCCTGGTCAGCTACAGCTACCTGCAGATCCGCAAGGCCAAGCTGCACAATTTCTACCTGTCCAAGGTGTTGCTGGAGCAAGCCTACGTCGATGCCCTGACCGACATTCCCAACCGCCGCTCGTTCATGGCCCAGGCCGACCGCCAGCTGCGGATGGCGACGTCCGGGCAGTACCTGGCCATGATCGATATCGACAATTTCAAGCGGGTCAATGACCGTTTCGGCCATGACGTGGGCGACGAAGTGCTCAAGCGCGTGGCCCTGCATATCAAGACAAGCATGGCCGATCAGGCGTTTGCCCGGCTGGGAGGTGAAGAGTTTGCGATCTTCTTCGAAGGGCTGGATCAGCAAGGGGCCGAGCAGCGAGTGGCCGCGCTGTGCCAGCGCGTGCGCGAGGACGCTGGCGAGCACCCGGTCACCATCAGCATTGGCCTGGCCAAGGTCGACCGGGGAGAGAGCCTGACCACCGCGCTGGTCCGCGCCGATCAGGCATTATATGAAGCCAAGCACACTGGCAAGGACCGCTTTGTGTCGTGGTCCAGCGAGCTGGCAGAGCAGGATTAGCAGGCCCGTCTCTTCGCGGTTGCAGCGCCCCTATCCGCCGGCGGGCAAACGAATCCTGAACTGCGCCCCACCCAGCGCCGACTGCGCCAGGGTCAAGGTGCCACCCTGCCCCTCGATCGCCCGCCGGCTGATGGCCAACCCCAGGCCAAAACCACCGGTGTTGCGATCGCGACTGCGGTCCAGACGGTAGAACGGCTGGAAAACCCGCTCGCGCTCCTCCACAGGGACGCCAATCCCGTCATCCTCCACCGTCAGCAGGCAGGCGCCATCGGCTTCCAGGCGCAAGCGCAGCAACAGGCTTTCATCACAATAGCGCATGGCATTGCGCACCAGGTTCTGCACCGCGCGCGCCGTCAGTCGCGGGTCCAGTACAAAGCGCGGCAACTCACCCTCGGCCCGCACTTCCCACTGGATACCCCGGCCATCGAGTTCCTCGGCAAAGCCCCCAAGCACACTGTCGACCAGCTCCAGCAGCGATACCTCCACCCGCTCCCGCGCCTGGTCGGCGTTGTACAACCGGCTATAGGACAGCAGCTCCAGCACCAGTTCATCCAGCTCGCGCACATGCCCGACCAGTTCCAGCAGGCGCTTGCGGCTGGCTGGCGGCACTTCGTCGAACAGCAGCACCAGGCCGAAGTCCAGCCGGGTCAGTGGCGTGCGTAACTCGTGCGATACCGCATTGAGCAGTTCACGCTGCTGGTTGACGTGGCGTTCCAGGTCACTGGCCATGGTGTCGAATACCCCGGCCAGTTCACCAATGTTGGAGTGAGGCGAAATGTGCGTACGCTCGGCCATCTGCCCCTGGCCCAGGCGCCGAGCGGTCTCCTTGAGGCGCTCCAGATCACGCCAGTGCGGCCAAACCCACAGCAGCAGGCAACCCAGCATGGCTGCACCAATCAATACGGTCACGCCCCACGACAGCACGTTGATGTCCAGCGGGTCTGGCGGGGAATGCAGGCGTACCAGCCACTCCTTGTCCAGCGGCGCCAGCACCGTCTCGTAATAGCCCCACTCGGCAATGCGCACTGCGTACAGGCCATGCTCCAGGCGCGCCTGCTCCTCATCGCTCAAACCGGCCTGATCCCTGCGCAGCAGCTGCAGTTCCAGTGGCGCGAAATCACTGGCCAGTTCCTGCTCCACCGCTGGCCACTGCTCGCGCGGGGCCTGGCGGAACTGGCGCACGATCAACGCTTGTACACCCTTGGCCTGATCCAGGTTGTAGGCCATGAACCGGTCGCGGAACAGGCCGACGATGGTGTCAGGGATGAACAGCAATGCACCGGCATAGGCGACGATGATCACCAGGTACAACCGCACCAGGATCTTGAGCATGGCCGATCAGCACTCCCACTCGACACGGCTGAACAGGTAGCCCTTGCCCCACACGGTCTTGATCTTGCGCGCTTCGCCGGCGTTGTCGTCGAACTTGCGCCGCAGTTTGGAAATGGCCACGTCAACGGAGCGATCGGTGCCATTGAACTCGATGCCACGCAGCTGTTGCAGGATACGGTCGCGGTTCATCACCTCACCAGCATTGCGCGCCAGCACCACCAGCAGGTTGTACTCACCGCTGGACAGCTCCACCTCCTCGCCGCGCCAACTCACCGTGCGCTCGGCCAGGTCGATACGCAGGCCACCAATCAGGATCAGGTCGTTGTCCAGGCGCGGTTCGTTCACACTGCTGCGGCGCAGCAGCGTGCGCACCCGGGCCAGCAGCACGCGTGGCTCACAGGGTTTGGTCACGTAGTCGTCGGCCCCCATTTCCAGGCCTAGCACCTGGTCATGGCTATCGTCGCGGGCCGTCAGCATGAGGATTGGCAGGGTCTGCGACTCCTGGCGCAGCAGCCGGCACAGCTGCAGGCCATCGATGCCCGGCAGCATCAGGTCAAGGATGACCAGGTCAGGCCTTTGCCGACGGTACTCGTCCAGCACATGATCGCCCCGGGCGATCACCTGGACATGGAAGTCGTTGCGTTGCAGGTAGCTGGCGATCAGCTCGGACAGGGCGCTGTCGTCTTCGACCAGGAAAATGTTCGGCATAGGTGCTTGGCGTCTGGGTTGAATTAAGCCTGTGGCGAGCGCTTCGCGGGTAAACCCGCTGCTGCAGGTCCCCGTAGGAGCGGGTTCACCCGCGAAGAGGCCAGCACAGGCCCATGCAGAATATAGAACCCAACCACTCGACAGGATCATTCTTCACACTTTTTCACACTCGCCCTACAGGTATTAACAGCCGCCCAGGCAGCGTCTGCCTTAGCATATACACGGTCATCATCGGAAGATCCGCATGCCTACTACCCTCTCCCCGTGCCTGCGCCCGTTGGCGCTCATGGCCTTGCTGAGCCTGTCCCTGGCCGGCTGCAGCGACAGCGCCGAGCCAGACGAACAGGCCCCCACCGCGCAAGTGCGCGTAGAAACCCTGCAACTGCAGCCACTGGCCATCAGCAGTGAACTCAGCGGCCGTATCCTCGCGCCACGCACCGCCGAAGTGCGTGCGCGGGTCGCAGGCGTGGTGCTCAAGCGGGTGTACCGCGAAGGCAGCGACGTCAAGCAGGGTGATGTACTGTTCCTGATCGACCCGGCGCCGTTCAAGGCCGACCATGACAGCGCCCGCGCCACACTGGCCAAGGCCGAAGCCACCCGGTACCAGGCGCGCCTGCAAGAGCAGCGCTACCGCGAGCTGGTCGACGACAAAGCCGTCAGCCGCCAGGAATACGACAACGCCAAGGCCAGTTTCCTGCAGGCCGATGCCGAAGTGGCCGAAGCCAGGGCGGCGCTGGAGCGCGCCCGGCTGAACCTCGGCTATGCCACCGTGACCGCGCCGATCTCCGGCCGTATCGGCCGCGCCCAGGTCACCGAAGGCGCGCTGGTCGGGCAAAACGAAACCACCCCGCTGGCGACCATCCAGCAGCTGGACCCGATCCATGCCGATGTCACCCAGTCTACCCGTGAGCTCAACGCGCTGCGCCGCGCCCTGCGCGCCGGCGAATTGCAGCAGGTGGGCGACGGCCAGGCACGCGCCACGCTGATCCAGGATGACGGCAGCGCCTACCCGCTGCCGGGCAAGCTGCTGTTCTCCGACATCAGTGTCGATCCCAGCACCAACCAGATCACCCTGCGCAGCGAGTTCCCCAACCCGGACCTCGACCTGCTGCCTGGCAGCTACGTGCGGGTACGCCTGGAGCAAGCGGTGCAACCCAAGGGCCTGAGCGTGCCGCAACGCGCCATCCTGCGCGACAGCGCCGGTGTGCCCAAGGTGCTGGTGGTAGACCAGCACGCCCGGGTCAGCGACCGCCAGGTTGTACTGGGCAGCGCCCAGGGTGACCGCTGGATCGTCAGCGAGGGCCTGGCGGCCGGTGAGCGGGTGGTGGTCGAGGGCCTGCAGCACGTCAAGGCCGGTGACCAGGTGCAGGTCGACAACACGCCCGCTGCCCCACCCATCGCACAGCATACCGGCCAGTGAGGGCCTGATTCATGCCGCAATTCTTCATCGATCGCCCGGTATTCGCCTGGGTGGTCGCACTGTTCATCCTGCTGGCCGGCGCGCTGGCCATCCCGCAACTACCGGTGGCCCAGTACCCCAACGTGGCACCGCCGCAGGTGGAAATCTACGCCGTGTACCCGGGCGCCTCGGCGGCGACCATGGACGAAAGCGTGGTCAGCCTGATCGAACAGGAGCTCAACGGCGCCGACAACCTGCTGTACTTCGAGTCGCAGAGCAGCCTGGGCAGCGCTACCATCACCGCCACCTTCGCCCCGGGTACCCACCCGGACCTGGCCCAGGTCGACGTGCAGAACCGCCTGAAGGTGGTCGAGTCGCGCCTGCCGCGCCCGGTCACTCAGCAGGGCCTGCAGGTGGAGAAAGTGTCCACCGGCTTCCTGCTGTTGGCGACCCTCACCTCCGAAGACGGCAAGCTCGATGAAACCGCGCTGTCGGACATCCTTGCACGTAACGTGATGGACGAGATCCGTCGCCTCAAGGGCGTCGGCAAGGCCCAGTTGTATGGCTCCGAACGGGCCATGCGCATCTGGATCGACCCGCGCAAGCTGATCGGTTTCAACCTCACGCCCAACGATGTGGCCGAAGCCATCGCCGCGCAGAACGCCCAGGTCGCCCCTGGCAGCATCGGCGATCTGCCCAGCCGCAGCACCCAGGAAATCACCGCCAACGTGGTGGTCAAAGGCCAGTTGAGCAGCCCCGAAGAGTTTGCTGCCATTGTCCTGCGTGCCAACCCGGACGGCTCCACGGTCACCATCGGGGATGTCGCCCGGGTTGAAATCGGTGCCCAGGAATACCAGTACGGCACGCGCCTGAACGGCAAGCCGGCCACGGCCTTCAGCGTGCAGTTGTCACCCGGCGCCAACGCCATGGAAACCGCTACCCTGGTACGGGCGAAGATGCAGGACCTGGCGCGCTACTTCCCGGAAGGCGTCAAGTACGACATCCCCTACGACACCTCGCCGTTCGTCAAGGTGTCGATCGAGCAGGTCATCAACACCCTGTTCGAGGCCATGCTGCTGGTGTTCGCAGTCATGTTCCTGTTCCTGCAGAACCTGCGCTACACGCTGATCCCGACCCTGGTCGTGCCAGTGGCATTGATGGGCACCTTCGCCGTGATGCTGGCCATGGGCTTCTCGGTCAATGTGCTGACACTGTTCGGCATGGTGCTGGCCATCGGTATTCTGGTCGACGATGCCATCGTGGTGGTGGAGAACGTCGAGCGCATCATGGCCGAAGAAGGCTTGCCGCCCAAGCAAGCCACGCGCAAGGCCATGGGCCAGATCAGCGGTGCAATCGTCGGCATCACGCTGGTGCTGGTGGCGGTATTCCTGCCCATGGCCTTCATGCAAGGCTCGGTGGGGGTGATCTACCAGCAGTTCTCGCTGTCGATGGCGGTGTCGATCCTGTTCTCGGCGTTTCTCGCCCTCAGCCTGACCCCGGCATTGTGCGCCACCCTGCTCAAGCCCGTGGCCAAGGGCGAGCACCATGAACGCAAAGGCTTCTTCGGCTGGTTCAATCGCCGCTTCGAAAGCATGAGCAACGGCTACCAGCGCTGGGTGGTGCAGGCGCTCAAGCGCAGTGGCCGCTACCTGCTGGTGTACGCGGTGCTGCTGGCGGTGCTGGGCTACGGTTTCAGCCAGCTGCCTACGGCGTTCCTGCCTACCGAAGACCAAGGCTACACCATCACCGACATTCAGCTGCCGCCGGGCGCCAGCCGCATGCGCACCGAACAGGTAGCCGCGCAGATCGAGGCGCACAACGCCGAAGAACCGGGCGTGGGCAACACCACCTTGATCCTCGGCTTCAGCTTCTCCGGTAGCGGGCAGAACGCGGCGCTGGCCTTCACCACCCTCAAGGACTGGTCCGAGCGCGGCGCCGACGACAGCGCCCAGTCGATCGCCGACCGCGCGACCATGGCCTTCACCCAGCTCAAGGACGCGATTGCCTATTCGGTACTGCCGCCCCCCATTGACGGCCTCGGTGAGTCGACCGGTTTCGAATTTCGCCTTCAGGACCGTGGCGGCATGGGCCACGCCGAGCTGATGGCAGCCCGTGACCAGCTGCTCGAAAGCGCCAGCAAAAGCAAGGTGCTGACCAACGTGCGCGAAGCCTCGCTGGCGGAAAGCCCGCAGGTGCAACTGGAAATCGACCGCCGCCAGGCTAATGCACTGGGTGTGTCGTTTGCCGATATCGGCACGGTGCTGGACGTGGCCGTGGGCTCCAGCTACGTCAACGATTTCCCCAACCAGGGCCGCATGCAGCGGGTGGTGGTGCAGGCCGAAGGTGACCAGCGCAGCCAGGTCGAAGACTTGCTGAACATTCACGTGCGCAACGACAGCGGCAAGATGGTGCCACTGGGTGCGTTCGTGCAGGCCAGGTGGGTCAGCGGCCCGGTGCAACTGACCCGCTACAACGGTTACCCGGCGGTGTCGATCTCAGGCGAGCCTGCCGCCGGCTACAGCTCGGGCGAGGCCATGGCCGAAGTCGAGCGGCTGGTGGCGCAGCTACCGGCCGGTACCGGCCTGGAATGGACCGGCCTGTCACTGCAGGAGCGGCTGTCCGGTAGCCAGGCCCCCCTGCTGATGGCGCTGTCGCTGCTGGTGGTGTTCCTGTGCCTGGCAGCGCTGTACGAAAGCTGGTCGATCCCGACTGCGGTGCTGCTGGTCGTTCCGCTCGGTGTGCTCGGTGCGGTGCTGGCAGTGACCTTGCGCGGCATGCCCAACGACGTGTTCTTCAAGGTTGGCCTGATTACCCTGATCGGCCTGTCGGCGAAGAACGCCATCCTGATCATCGAGTTCGCCAAGCATCTGGTTGACCAGGGCGTGGACGCCGCCGACGCCGCCGTGCAAGCGGCCCGCCTGCGCCTGCGGCCGATCGTGATGACGTCGCTGGCGTTCATCCTCGGCGTGGTGCCCCTGGCCATCGCCAGCGGCGCAAGCTCTGCCAGCCAGCAGGCGATTGGCACCGGGGTGATCGGCGGCATGCTCAGCGCCACCCTGGCGGTGGTGTTCGTGCCGGTGTTCTTCGTGGTGGTGATGCGCCTGTCCGGGCGACGCCAGGCGCATGACAGCGACGGGCAACCCGTGCCCCGCGAAAGCTGACTGGACAAGCCCCGCCTGAAATGGGAGGGTTCTCGGCAATGACTGCCCGGAACCCTTTTTCATGCCTGACGCACTCCCCCCCTGCTCCATCCTCATTCTCGCCGGTGGCCGCGGCCAGCGCATGGGCGGCCGTGACAAGGGCCTGGTGGACTGGCAAGGCGAGCCGTTGATTGCACATGTTCATCGAGCGGTGCGGCCACTGAGCGACGACCTGGTGATTTCCTGCAATCGCAACCAGGCGGCTTACCGGGCATACGGCGACCGGTTGGTGGGCGATGCGGAAGCCGACTTCCCCGGGCCGCTGGCGGGGGTGATTGCCGGGCTCAGGGTGGCACGTCATGCGTGGGTGGTGGTGCTGGCTTGCGATGCGCCGCTGGTTGATCGCGAATTGATCGAGGGCCTGCTGCGGTTGGCAGTGGCCGGTAACAGCGCGGCAATGGTGCGTCAGGGTGGTTTCTGGCAGCCGATGTTCAGCGTACTGCCCAAGCGGGTGTTGCCGGTGCTGGAGCAGGCCTGGGCAGCGGGTGAGCGGAGTTTGCAAAAGGCCTTGCTGCGCGAGGCGGTGCAAGGGCTGGAGTGCGCCGAGAGTGATCGCCGGCTAAGCAACTTCAACAGCCCGGAGCGGCTGCAGGACTGAGGGCATGACACCGTTAACACAGGTAGTTCACTGGCCAGCAGGGCCGGCCCTTTCGCGGGTGAACCCGCTCCTACGGGCGAGCGCACAGGCGGTTCAAATCTTGGGCAAGGCCGTTGCTTTCAGCTCTTCGACACTGATCTCGCGCATCCGGAATTTCTGCACCTTGCCCGTCACCGTCATCGGGAACTCGTCGACAAAACGGAAATACCGGGGCACCTTGAAGTGCGCAATCCTTGCCCTCGCCCACTCACGCAACTCAACCTCACTGACAGCATGCCCCGGGTGCAGCCGCACCCAGGCCACGATCTCTTCACCGTACTTGCTGCAGGGCACGCCAATCACCTGCACATCGGCCACAGCCGGGTGGGTGAAGAAGAACTCCTCCAGCTCGCGCGGGTAAATGTTCTCGCCGCCGCGAATGATCATGTCCTTGCTGCGCCCGACAATACGCACATAGCCCTGCTCGTCCATCACCGCCAGGTCGCCGGTGTGCATCCAGCCCTCTGCGTCGATGCTCTCGGCGGTGGCTTTGGGGTTGTTCCAGTAACCCAGCATCACGCTGTAGCCGCGGGTGCACAGTTCACCGATCTCGCCACGCGGGACAGTGTTGCCTTCAGCATCCACCACCTTGCTCTCCAGCCGGGGCTGGGTGCGACCGACGCTGGTCACGCGACGCTCCAGGTCGTCAGCGGCACCGGTCTGCAAGGACACCGGGCTGGTCTCGGTCATGCCATAGGCAATCTGCACTTCGGCCATGTGCATCTCGCCAATCACCCGGCGCATCACCTCGATCGGGCAGGTCGCACCGGCCATGATCCCGGTGCGCAGGCTCGACAGGTCGAATTCACCACGCTGTGGATGGTCCAGTTCGGCAATGAACATGGTCGGCACGCCATACAGCGCAGTGGCTTTTTCCTGCGCCACTGCGCGCAGCGTGGCCAGCGGGTCGAAGGCATCGCTGGGGTAAATCAGTGCGCTGCCGTGTGTCATGCAGCCAAGGTTGGCCATGACCATGCCGAAGCAGTGGTACAGCGGCACCGGCACCACCAGCCGATCGTGCTCGGTAAGGCCCAGGCTTTCACCGACCATGTACCCGTTGTTGAGGATATTGCTGTGGCTAAGGGTGGCCCCCTTGGGGAAACCGGTGGTGCCTGAGGTGTACTGGATGTTGATCGGGTCGTCGCAACGCAGTTGTGCCTGGCGCGCGGCCAGGGCCTCGCCGCTGACAACCTCGGCACGGGCCTGCAATGCGTGCCAGGCCAGAAACCCCGGCGGTGGCGACAGCGCCAGGCTGACCACGCCACGCAGTTCGGGGAACCGCTCGCAGATCAGCGCACCCGGTTGGCTGCTGGCCAGGCCCGGGAGCAGGCCCTGCAGCATGGCGTGGTAATCGGACGTCTTGAATGCGTCGGCACAGATCACCCAGCGGCAGCCGGACTGGCCAAGGGCATAGTCCAGTTCGCTGGAGCGGTAGGCCGGGTTGATGTTGACCAGGATCGCGCCGACCTTGGCGCTGGCGAACTGGGTAATGCACCACTCGGCGCAGTTGGGCGCCCAGATACCAAGACGGTCACCGGGCTGCACGCCCAGGGCCATCAGCGCGCGGGCGTGCTGGTCGACGGCGTCGGCCAGTTGCCGCCACGTGTAGCGCAGGGCCTGATGGTGAACCACCAGCGCCTCACGGTCGGGGAAGCGGGCTACGGTGGCGTCGAAGGCGTCGCCGATGCATTGGGTCAGCAGGGGCTTGTCCTGGGTGCCCTGGGTGTAGCTTGGCTGGGGCATGGGCGTTCTCTTGCTGTTCTTGTGTTTTCTGTGCTGGCCTCTTCGCGGGTGAACCCGCTCCTACACAGGAGGCGCCACATTTGGGGCCTGTGGAGGTTTTCGTCGGCGCGGGTTTACCCGCGAAGAAGCACACACCGGTTTAGCGAACGAACACCTGCGGCGTCGTGGTAGACATGTCACCACCCGGCAACTTGATGTTCTTCACCTTTTCCAGCGTATCCGGGTTGAACACCGCCAGGTCATTGAAGGTGCCGCCCAGGTAAAGCTTGTCGCCCTTCTTGTCGAACGTCACGCAGTAGTAGGTGTGCTCCAGATTAGCCGCCTTGATCAGCTTGCGCTGTTTGATGTCGTACTTGGCCAGGCGGTTGAGCACGCCGTAGATCTGGTTCGGGTCTTTGGGCGAGCGCAGGCCGGTGAAGTACAGCTCGGTCAGGTCGGCGAACTCCTGGGTGTGGGTCTTGCCGGTCTTCAGGTCGATGCTCAGGTAGCCATACAGCGGTTCGGCGGTGGCCGGGTCCTGCTTGTCATCCTTGAACCTGGCAATGGTGTACAGCATGGTGAACTCATGGCGCGGGCTCTGGTGCGGCCAGAAGTACAGCACGTCCGGGGCGCTGTAGCCTTTGCGGTTCCAGTTGCGCAGCGGCAGGGCTACCGAGTATTTGCCGGTCTTCAAGTCCATCTTGTAAATGTCCGGCCCGGCAACGTACAGGCTGCCATCGTCGGAGGCGCGCATCAGGTACACCTGGCGCGGCATCGGGAAGGTGCGTACGGGCTTGGCCTGAAGGCCATCAGCGGTGCTGAACACCTCCAGCCGCGGTGGTTTGACCACGTAATGGTCGTTCAGCCTCTGGGTCGGGTTGACCGTGGCATACACCTCTTTGCCGTCTGGGCTGATGGCGAACGAATAGATCGACCGGCCGACTTCACCGGCTACGCTGGACAGGTTGGCGTGGAAGGTGTTCTTGCAGGTGTCCAGGTCGATGCCGTAAATGTCGCCGTAATGGTTGTTGAGCACGTAGGCGGTGCGGTTGTCCGGCGCCATCATTGCGGTGCCAGGGCCGAACTTGTCGGGCATCCGGCAGCTCTTGTAGACCGTGTCACTGGCCACATCGACCACATGCAGGTTGTTCGGGTAGTTGGTCACGATCATGTATTCGTGGCCAGCCTTGAGTGCCGGGCCAGTATCGTCGGCCTGTGCCAGCCCGGCACAAGCCATGGCGGCGATGGTGAGCGCCAATGGCGCGCAGCGTCCAGCTTTCATGCGGTTTCCCCTTGTCATTCTTGTTGGGCCGTCACTTGTCTTTCGGGAACACGGTGCCGAGGTTGCGCCAGTCCTCTGCCGAATTGGACGCCTGGGCGTTCCAGTCCTGGTAGGTGCTCATCATGTCCGGCACCTGGGCCGGCCACCAGCAAGGGTCGGAACAACCATAAAGGTCAGCCTCCATCGGCTGGCACAGCGAGCTCACGCCGCCAAAGGCGTCCACCTCCCAGCCCGGGTCGGTAGTGGCCGTGCAGCCTGCCACCGCGCTCATTGCCAGCACTTCTTCGACACGGTCTTCGGCGGCGGCCTGCTCCAGGATGCGCGCCTTGTTGTTCAGGGGCTTCAAGTGCTTCATGTCAATGCGCCTTCCGCGGGGTGATGTAGCGATCGATGAAGGCCGGGTTGACGGCCATGATGCGGCTGTAGACTTCAATGCCGAAGTCCACCCAGTCGCGCATCAGTTCGCAGTAGTGGTAAGTCGGGTGCTGCGGGTCGCCGTAGCGCGCATAGCTTTCGTGGTAGCAGCCGCCGGAGCACAGGTTGCGAATACGGCAGCTTTCACAGCCGGTGTTGCTGCGGTCCAGGCGCTGCGACAGGAAGTCGTTGAGCTGCGCCTGCTTCACGCCCTGGTGCACGTTACCGAAGGTGGGCAGGCTGGAGCCGGTGAAGCGGTGGCACAGGTTCAGCTCACCTTCGTGGTCCACCGCCAGCATCTTCAACCCGGCGCCACACGGCAGGGCCTTCTTGTGGCCTTCGTGGATGTCGGTGATCAACTGGTGCAGGTTGGAGAAGCCGATGTTGCGGTGCTCCAGTGCCGCCTCCAGGTAGCGCCGGCCGAGTGCCTTCATGTTGGCGAAGACCTGCACCAGCTCTTCGCCAGTGAGGTTGAAGTCGGCCATGTCGCCAGAGGTAACCGGGGCAAAGCCGACCTCGGCGAAACCCATTTCGTTGAACAGGTGGTTCCAGATGGTTTCAACGTCGGTAATGCCACGGGTCAGCGTGACCCGCGCCCCCACCGGCCGGCTGGTGTAGCGCGACAGCAGCAGGTCGGCCTTGCGCCGCACCACGTCATAGGTGCCCTGCCCGCCCACGGTGATACGGTTGCGGTCGTGCACGGTCTTGGGGCCATCGATGCTGATCGACAGGCCAAAGCGGTGGGCGTTGAGCCAATCGATGATTTCTTCGGTCAGCAAGGTAGCGTTGGTGGTCATGATGAACTCCACCTGCTTGCCCGCCTCGGCGAACCGCCGCTCGCAGTAAGCCACCATGTGCTCGATCAACGGCCGGTTGGACAGCGGTTCGCCACCGAAGAACACCACGCTGTAGCGCTGCTCGTTGGGTGATTCCTTGAGCAGCATCTCCACCGAGGCTTCGGCGGTGGTGGTACTCATCTTCTTGCCGGCGGAAGGCTTGTCCAGGTCTTCCTTGTAGCAATAGGTGCAGCTGAGGTTGCAACCGGTGTTGACGTTGAGCACCACGGTGTTGAGCGCGGTGCGCTCGACTTGCCTGAGGGCGATTTCCGGGGTCAGCGGCGAGCCGTCGCTGACCAGTTCCAGCGCGATCAGTTCGCGCAGGGTGTCCTGGATATCCTCGCCGGCAAACTGCTGGCCAAGGCGCTGCATCAGCTCCTCGGCCGAGCAGCCTTGCTGGCGCAAGGTGTCGATGATGCCGCCGGTCACCGCGTCAGCGGTGAACAGCGAACTGCTGGGGATATGGAACAGCATGCGGTCGGCATCAACCTGTACTTCGTGCAGGTTGCGTTCGACCAGGTTCAGTAGTACGCCCATGGCGACCTCCCGATAATCGATCCGTTGGAAAACCGTTGCAGCCTGCCGTTACGGCAGCGGCGGGTTGTTCCAGCGCTGTACGGTGACGATCATGTGCCCTTCGCCGGTCTGGCCACCGTCGGCCAGCGTGGCGATGACCTTCAGGTTACCGGCGTTGTTGGTCATCATCTTGCGCTCAGGGTTGGGCCCGGCACCGCCTGGCACGAACACACCGTCGGCCTGCATCTGCCCGGCGAACTTGACGTCTTCATCCTCGACAGCACGCTCGTTGAACGGCTCGACCTTCCAGCTGGCCGGCAGGTAGCCGATACGCAGCGGCTGGCCATTGGCATCCTTGCCCCAGGCTTCGGCCTCGAAACGCCCCTGCACTTTCGGCACGGAGGCACCGTTCTCGCCAATGCGCGCGATGGAGAACGCCGGCACGACCTTCACTTCGTCGACCTTGTCGTAAACCGCCAGGTTCACGCCCTTGAGCGCACCTACCGCCACCTCGCGCAGCCCTGGCCTGGCATCGGACGCGGCGCGGGCCTTGACCCTTACCAGGGTCGGGGTCTGCTCCAGCACGTCGGTCACTTCCACCCCGGCACCCAGTTCCGGCTTGCCAGTCAGGCCGCTGCCAACCAGGGTGATTTCGCTTTCGCCTCCAGCCTTGATGAACGCCGGTTGTACCGCCAGCAACTGCGCCTTGCCTTCTTTTACGGCGCTGAAATCCAGGCCGCGCTCATCGTGATCGGCTTCGAACATACGGCCTTTCATCTCGCCATCCAGCGCGGCGAACACCTGGCGCAGGTTGGCATCGCCAACCTTCACATTGCCCCGCCATTCATAACCGTTGTACAGGATGGCCGAGCCGCTGCCGTTGAACGGTGTACCGTCGGCGTAAGCGCCCTTGACCTCGACCTTGAAGGTATCGCCCTCTCCGGCCGTGACGCTCATCACCCCACGTACATCGCCCTTGGCCAGCATATGGCCGCTGAATGCCCACTTCCCCGGCAGTACGTCCGCCTTGGGTTTGGCCTTCTGCCATTCGTCCCAGGCCGCGCTATCCATCGGGAAGCGCTTGGCAAGGTCCGGCACCACTTGCTGCAGGGCGATCGGCAGCCAGTCGCGGTCACGCGCCTGGGCCTGGTATTCAAGGGACGGCCATTGGCCAAGGTGGAAGTGGACCAGGTGTTCCCACTCCTTGGCCGGGCGCCGTTGCAAGGCGACACGGGCACCCGAGTGGCAACGGCCACAGGTCTCGCTGAGCTGGGTGTCGAAGTGCTCGACAGTATTGAGCCGACGCTCCATGGCGTAGCGCACGCCATCGGTTTCGCTGGGCGCCAGGCCCTGTTTGTCGGCCAGGTATTTGACCAGCGTGCGACGATCGTCGTCGCTGATCTGAAGGCCATGCATCACCTGCATGCGGGCGATGCTCATCAGCCAGCCTTCCGGTGTCTTGCGCTGGTGGCTGATGCGGCTATAGGTGTCGTTGCCTTCGGGGATATGGCACCCCATGCACTTGTTCTGCAACAGGCTCGGGCCCTGCTCGGCCGCCATGGCCTGGGTGCTCAGCAGCGCGGCGGCGACCAGCGCCAGTTTGCCCGCATGCCGCCGGAGTCGAGTCGTCTTCAAGGTCAGACCTCCACGGTTGTTGTTCTTATCGTTTTCGCACGCTTTGGTACAGCAGGTGTGCATGTGACGGTTGTGATACAGGAACTGTGCCAGTTAGGGTAAAAGCGTTTCCTTTCAACCTGTTAAGCGGTTTTCGGGGCTTGGCCAGGAGCCGGGATGGCCATTTGCAGCGTGCCATTTCGCGACAGGGTGTTTCATGTTGAGACAGGGCCCGCGAAGAGGCCGAACAGGCACTGTTTCACCACCGTCTCACAGCGTCTCAATGTGCAACAGCGCAACCCGGCAATCACAGCCTTGCGCTCAGGCAAAACCCAACGCCCACAACGCTTTGCCGCCATCTGCCCAGGTTGGCACGGCCATTGCGCCAGTGCCCGTCACATCCAATGACAAGAGGCACAGCCCCATGCTTTCCGAACTGCCCATCCTGCCCGCCACCCGCGCCTTTCTCGAACGCAAGCTGAAGATGCGCATCGGTGCCTACTGGCAGGACGCCGCCAGCGGTCGCACCCTGTCGTTCCGCAACCCGGCCACCGGTGAGGTGCTGGGTGAAGTGCCGGCCGCCGAGGCCGAAGATGTCGACCGCGCCGTGCGCGCTGCGCGCCAGGCCTTCGACGACTCGCCCTGGAGCCGCATGCGCCCTCGCGAGCGGCAGAACCTGCTGTGGCGCCTGGCCGACCTGATGGAGCGCGATGCGCGCCAGCTGGCCGAACTGGAATGCCTGAACAATGGCAAGAGCGCCGCCGTGGCCCAGGTGATGGACGTGCAACTGGCCATCGACTTCCTGCGCTATATGGCGGGCTGGGCCACCAAGATCGAGGGTAGCACCGTCGAAGCGTCCATGCCGCTGATGCCCAACGACCAGTTCCACGGCTTCGTGCGTCGCGAGGCAGTGGGCGTGGTTGGCGCCATCGTTGCCTGGAACTTCCCACTGCTGCTGGCCTGCTGGAAGCTCGGCCCGGCACTGGCCACCGGCTGCACCGTGGTGCTCAAGCCTGCCGATGAAACCCCACTGAGCGTGCTCAAGCTGGCCGAGCTGGTCGACGAGGCCGGCTACCCGGCCGGCGTGTTCAACGTGGTTACCGGTACCGGCCTGAACGCCGGCGCCGCGCTCAGCCGCCACCCCGGCGTAGACAAACTGACCTTCACCGGCTCCACCGAGGTCGGCAAGCTGATCGGCAAGGCGGCCATGGACAACATGACCCGCGTCACCCTGGAACTGGGCGGCAAGTCGCCGACCATCGTCATGCCCGACGCCAACCTGCAGGAAGCCGCAGCCGGTGCGGCCACGGCCATCTTCTTCAACCAGGGCCAGGTGTGCTGCGCAGGCTCGCGGCTGTATGTGCACCGCAAGCACTTCGACAATGTGGTGGCCGACATCGCCGGGATTGCCAATGCCATGAAGCTGGGCAACGGGCTGGACCCGGCGGTGCAGATGGGCCCGCTGATTTCAGCCAAGCAGCAGGACCGCGTCACCGGCTACATCGAGCTAGGCCGCGAACTGGGCGCCACCATCGCCTGCGGGGGTGAAGGTTTCGGGCCTGGTTACTTCGTCAAGCCGACGGTGATTGTCGATGTGGACCAGCGTCACCGCCTGGTGCAGGAAGAAATCTTCGGGCCGGTGCTGGTGGCGATGCCATTCGATGACATCGACGAAGTGATCGGCATGGCCAACGACAACCCCTATGGCCTGGGTGCAAGCATCTGGTCCAACGACCTGGCCGCCGTGCACCGCATGATCCCGCGCATCAAGTCCGGCTCGGTGTGGGTCAACTGCCACAGCGCGCTGGACCCGGCGCTGCCGTTTGGTGGCTACAAGATGTCTGGCGTTGGTCGTGAGATGGGTTCAGCGGCCATCGAGCATTACACGGAGCTGAAATCGGTGTTGATCAAGCTCTGATCCTTTTTCCTGTACCGGCCTCTTCGCGGGTAAACCCGCTCCTACACCAGGTATCACATGCCCTGTAGGAGCGGGTTCACCCGCGAAGAGGCCGGCACAGGCAACAAAAAAACAACAATAAAAACCATGGAGCAACCCCATGAGGCACACACTCGCCTGCACATTGGCCCTGCTGTTAACCGCCCCCGCCAGCCAAGCCTACGAGCTGTACAACCACGATGGCACCACCCTCAACGCCGACCTCGAAGCCCTGTTCGGCGTCTTCCACAGCGACGAAAGCTTCAACCAGGCTGGCAACCGCCAACCCGGCAGCACCGCCTGGCAGGAAGGCTACGTAAAATACGGCCTCAGCGGCAGCCAGACCCTGGCCAATAGCGGCACCCTCTACGGCGCCTTCAGCCTGCTCAGTTCCGCCACCTGGGGCGATGGCGACGCCGCCGGCCTGACCCTGGGTGACGAACGCCGCACCGCCATCGAAGACCTGTACCTGGGCTGGCGCTCGGCCAACCTGTTCCCGGCGCTGGGTGAAGATGGCGTGGACATTTCCGGTGGCCGCCAGGTCGTCACCCTGGGTGATGGTTTCCTGATTCAGGGTGACCCGGTCAACCTGGGCAAGGTCGACCTGGGGGCCAACTTCGACCGCGGCGGTGCCTACTACCTGGCCGCGCGCAAGGCCTTCGACCGCACCGCCGTGCTGCGCCTGGGCGGCAACCAGGGCTGGCGCGGTGACCTGATGTGGTTGAAGTCCGACAACCATTACCAGGCCGACACTTCCCTGGCGGTAGCCAACCTGGAGCACGTCGCCGATACCGGCACCGTCGGCCTGAGCTGGATCCGCGGCCTCGACGTGGACCAGCGCTACGCGCAGATCATGGGCCTGGAACACCGCGACGGCATGGACACCGCCAGCCTGCGCGGGCGCGGCAACCTGGGCGTCAAAGACCTGGAGCTGGCCGCCGAGTACGTGACTCAGGACAAGACCGACGGGCGCGAGAATGCCTGGTACCTGGAGGGCAACTGGACCTTCTCCCAACTGCCCTGGTCACCCACCGCCACCTACCGCTACAGCCGCTTCTCCGAAGGCTTCGACCCGCTGTTCTATGGCCTGAGCCGGGGCTACGGAACCTGGTTCCAGGGTGAAGTGGCAGCCAACTATGCCGGGCCGTTCAACAAGAACAGCCAGGTGCACCATGTAGCGCTGAAGGGCAAGCCACGGGACAACCTGACCGTCGGCGCGCTGTACTTCGACTTCGACACGCTGGACACCGACCAGGGCAACCTTGGCGGGCGCGAGTTGGACCTGTATGTGGAATGGATGGTCAACGACCACCTGCTGATCAGCCCGGTGGTGGGGTTCTACAAACCGGAGCGCAGTGCGGCCAATGGCGGTACGCAGCTGGGTGGGCGGGATACCGGGACTTACCTGCAGTTGATTGTCGGGACCTTTTTCTGATTAGAAATCCCGGGCCGCTTTGCGGCCCATCAGCACATCTGCCAAACCAGGCGTTCAAGCGTAATGGCTCGCCGATTTTTTGCTCATACTTTTCATCCTGCAGTACCTGACCGGCACACCGCGAGGAAGCCCCCCATACATTGGTTAATACGCTCGTGGTCCGCCCTGTCGCGTCCAGACTTTAAGATCTTCGGGCAATGTAGGTAGCAATTTAACAATCGACAATCAACGGGTGAATGTATTGATCGAGCCACGAACGAGTGGGGTCTGAGCTTCAGCAGGCAATGCCTCCATAGACCCTGTCAATTTTGCCAGTAGCTTCTTGTCTCTCAAGCTGCACATCATTCATCTTCCATGGATGATTTTCTGAGAGAACCGGAGATTGACATGAGATTTTTTTATCAAGGCGCACATCAACATAGCTGCATCGAGAAAACCACTGCCCGTACAGCTTTTCGCCAGGGCGAGCAACTGCTCGCACTGCAGCAATCAGGTTTGCTGCCGCGTACATCGTTAATGCCAACAGACGTGGCCAACTCCGTTTTTGAACATGAACGCAGAGCTATCGCCTATTCCCCTTATGGCCATGACGGACTGAAAAACCCCATCCATTTCGGATTCAAAGGAGAATACCGCGATACACTTACGGGAAATTATCTTCTGGGCAACGGCTACAGGCTATACAATCCGGTTATTATGCGATTCCAAAGTCCCGATCATGATGCTCCATTCGATCGGGGTGGAATTAATGCCTATACCTACGTGTTGGGCGACCCCATAAACTTACGAGACCCTTCTGGGCATCAACCCATCGGTATCGGAAAAATAGCCTTTAGCTATGAAGGCTGGGCTGCGAGGTTGGATGATCTTGCAGTTTTCTGGACCTCGGACTTGTCAAGTCCCACCGGGCTCGTCTTGAACATCTACGGGCATGGAGCACCAGGAAAAATTCAGATGAGTCGGGGTAACCTGATATCGGGTACCAAGATGCTAGCGGCCCTCAACGATGAGCTGGGCATCGATGCTTCCCAACAACCCATCCATCTAATCTCCTGTTACTCTGCAAACCGTCCTCATGGCGGTGGACTTTCGATGATGGAACAACTCATGAACAAGACTCAATCATCTGTGACGGGATATCAGGGCCCCGTACACGTCCGTGAGGTGTATACCCCTGACCGCTATGCAATCGAAATTGTCGAGTCCAACACTTTCAAGCCAGGCTCAGAAAACCATAAGAAATTTCTCTACCATCCGGTGACAATTTCTCCAGGCAATACGGAGGCCTTAGCTCTTCATCCCAGGGATAATTACTCATTAAGCAATAACATCAGACGGCTGTAAGAGTGAACGTGCCCCCCCATGACCCAGACCTCAAGTGCGGTGTCCAGTAGGGCTGATTTACCGCCTCCTGGTCTCAAACCAAGCCAACCCCTGCTCCCTTAGCCACCGCCGCACGCTCCTCTGCTGTTCACCCGCAAGCCCCGACAATACCGCCTCAACAGGCCGCCCACTGCGTATTTGTCGCACCACCGGCGCCAGTTCCACCCCCTGCAAATGCCACACCCCCAACGGCTGATCCGCTGTCACCACCACCTCGGCCGCATCCACCAGCCCATCACGCAGTACAGGCCGCCGCTCAACCCGCACCGCTTGCCAATCAGGCGCCTCATGCAGGGGTTGCGCATCCGGCCAACCCTGGCGCCGGGCCCAGAACGGTTGCCCCACCCGGCTTTGTTCCTGGGCATAGAAATCCCGGCCAATGCGGGCAAAACGCAAGAACAGCTGCTCGACCCGCTGCTGGTGAAACTGCCGCGCCAGCTCGGCCCGCTCAGGCCTGCGCAGCAACGTATTGATCACCACAGGCGCCTGCAATGCCGAAGAGAGCGACTGAAAAATCCCGTTGCCCGACAGCGGGTCAACGGCCATGGCGGCATCCCCCACCCGGATCCAGTCCTGCCCGACACATTCACCCGCCAGAATGGCGGTACTGCTGCGTGCATGCACCTGTGCCGGTATCAATGCCTGATCGTCGAACAGTTCGGCGACCAACGCGCTGCGGCCCCGCAACGTCACGCAGTAAGCTGCCAACCCAGCTTTCCCCGGCAGCCCGGCAGCCTCCTGGGTGACTTGCCAGTAACAGCGGCCATCTTCCAGCCGTGCCATCCACGCCCAGCCATCTTCCAGGCTCTCCACCGCCGACGCAGGCGCACCGGGGCTACCCTGCCAGACATTGAGCAGGCTGACCGTTTCCGGCCCACGCAGGCGGTCTGCGGCCAGGGGTGCCTGACGGCCTCGGGCCTCGACCAGGAAATCAGCGGTCAGCACCTGCCCATCGTCCAGGCGCACATGATGACCGCCCCCCTGCACGACCTCACGCACCCGCCCCTCGACCACACTCACGCCTGCGCGCTGAAGGTCTTCGCGCAGCGCTTGGTCAAAACGTTGCCGGTCGAGCAAAAACTCCTGGTTCATCTGCAGGTGCTGGCCGTTCCAGTGCACCTGGCGGGTGGCCGGCATGGCCGCCTGGCTCAAGGCCCCGCCAAGGCCTGCATGACGCAAGCCCTCCAGCACCCGCTGCGAAACGCCTTCAACTGCCGCGAAACGGCGCCACTCCGACACCACTGTCACGGAGTAACCCAGCCGCCGCAAGCCAATGGCCGTGGCGGCACCCGCAGGGCCGGCGCCCAGCACCACGATGCGCAGCTCAGCCATGGCGGGCTCCTCGTCGCTCGGGCCCTTTGAAGGCCGCATGCTCACGCAACCAGTCATGCACCTGCTGGCGGTCCATCCCCTGGGCATCACGCAGCAAGGCGGCAATCTTCCCGCTCAACGCCGCACAACCCAGGCTCGCACCCGCCCGCTCACCCGCGCCCACGTAAGCGCCAAAATCCGCCTGTCGCGTACCCAGCCACGACCACTGGCCCGGTGCACAGCGGGCATCGCCGGTGACCCGAATGACGCCTGGGTAGCTGGCCGGGAACACCGGCCCACCCTGCGCCGGGCTGGATGCACACAACAGCACACCTGCGGCCAAAGCCTCGGCACAGGCCTGGTGCAGCACGGGCCGGTCCTGCTGCAAGCCCAGGCTGAGGTTGACCAGCGTGGCTCCCGACTCCACCAGCCACAGCAATGCGGCAGCCACCTGCAACGCACTGGTGCTGGCCTGGGCACTGAACACCTGGGCCACCAGCACCGACACAGGACCGGCCTGGTGTTGCAAGCTGGCGAGCACCGCACTGCCGTGCCCAAGTTGGTCGGGGAGCATTTCACCTTCGCGCAACTGGCCGTCTTCCAGCCAGAAACGGCGGGCGTCCAGCAAGCCGTTGGCCTGCTCCGGCGAGCAGCCGCTGTCGATGATGCCAACGCGCACGTCAGTGCCCATGTTTGATCACCTCCTGCGCCAGTACCTGCAACTGGCCGTCATGCAGTTGCAGCTGCAGGTCGGCATCGGCCAGGGTCGAAGCCCGGTGGCTGATCAGGATGCGCGTGCGGCCGGCGAACAGCTGGTCGATGGCCGCGATCACTTCACGTTCGGTGGCCTCATCCACCGCCGAAGTGGCCTCGTCCAGCACCAGAATCGCCGGGGCCTGCAACACTGCACGAGCAATGGCGATGCGTTGTTTCTGGCCCCCGGACAACTGCTGGCCGCGCTCGCCCAGCAAGCCATCCAGGCCCAACGGCAGGCTGTCGACCAGGCTGTCCAGCCGCGCCAGGCGCACTACCCGTTCCAGTTCATCACGGCTGGCCTCGGGCACGCCATAAGCCAGGTTCTGCGCCAGGGTGCCACGGAACAGCACGATGTCCTGGCTGACCACGGCGATTCGCCTGCGCAGCGCAGCCAGGTCAAGGTCGCGCAGGTCGACGCCGTCCAGCAGGATGCGCCCGGCGTCCGGGTCGTAGAAGCGCTGAAGCAGGTCGATCAGGGTTGACTTGCCCACCCCGGAGGCACCGCTGATGGCGACTTTCACGCCACCCGGGATGCTCACCTGCACGTTGTTCAGTACCGCACCCTGACGCCCCTCATGGGCAAAGCTCAGCGCCTCCAGGCGCAACTCGCCGGGGCCATCGGGGATGGGCTGCGGGTTGGCGGTCTGATGTACTGCTACCGCTTCCTGCTTCAATTCCATCACCCTTCCCAGGCTGACAGCCATGCGCTGCACCGCCACGTACAAGCCCAACAGGCTCTGCACCGGCCCCACGGCCATGCCCATGTAAGTAGAAAAGGCGATCAACGCGCCCAACTGCCAGGTACCCTGGATCACCCACCAGCCACCGACCAGGAACGCACAGGCGCGGCACCACGAGGTGAGCGTGCCGGGGATGGCCTGGGTGAAGAATTCGGTCACCTGCACCTTCAGCAGCTGACGCATGTAACCTTGCCCAAGCTGGTCCAGGCGCCCTGCTTCCCGGCCTTGCTGGCCGGCCGCCTGAATGAACTTCATCGCCGGCAGGGTCTCGACCAGGAAAGACGACACATCCGCCGAGCGCTCACGCAAGTTGCGCACTTCGCGCTCCACCTTGCGCCGCATCCAGCGCAGCCACAGCACTTCGATCGGCACCAGCAGCGCCAGCAACAGCGACAACTGCCACGACAGCATCAGCATCAACGTCACCGCGCCCACCAGGCCGATCAGCGCCGACACCGCCGAGAACAGCGAGTCCACGGCAAAGCGCTGGATCTCTGCCACATCGCCATCCAGCCGCGAAAGAATGTCGCCGATACGCCGCCGCCCGTAAAAGGTCGGTGACAATTGCTGCAGATGGCGGTAAAGGTCGTCACGCAGGGCAAACAGGATGCGCCCCGACAAGCGCGTATGCAGGTAGCGGTTGACCCCAGCCAGCACAGTGCCCAGCAGGCCCGCGCCGATCATGATTGCCGCCATGTGCCAAAGCGTTTGGTAATCCTTGGCCAGCAGCCCCTCATCGATCAGGGTCTTGACCAGCCAGGGTTGCGCCAGCGCCAGCAGCGATGCACCCAGCGACAAGCTGAGCAACAGGCCGATGGCACGCCGATGGGGGCGCACGAAACCATACAGCCAGGCCAACGCCTGGCGCATGAGTACAGGGTCGCTGGAATCCACCAGCCTTGCGAACAGGCCGCCCACGTCAGCCGCGCAACTGCTTGAGCTTGCGGTACAGCGTCGCCCGGCTGATACCCAGTGCCGCGGCGGCGGCCGAGACGTTGCCCTGGTGGCGCGCCAGAGCACCGCGGATCTGTTCCAGTTCACTGTCCTTGAGGCTGCCGGAGGGCGCTGCGCTGCTGGCCAGTTCGTCCAGCAGGCAGTCAGTAAGGTGATCAAGGGTCAGCACCTGCTCGCCATCCTCGCGCATGGCCAGCGCGGTGCGTACCACCATTTCCAGCTGACGGATGTTGCCGGGCCAGTCGAAGCCTTCGAGCAACGCGGTCAACGCCGGGTCGAGGGTTACGCCACGCGCATCGGCCTTGTCCAGCAGGCCCTGGATGATCGCCGCCAGGTCGTCGCGTTCACGCAGGGCCGGCAGGCGCAGCGACACACCGTTGACCCGGTAGAACAGGTCTTCACGGAAGTGCTGCTCCTGCACCAGGCGCTTGAGGTCGCGGTGGGTGGCGCAGATCAGCGCCACGTCGATGTCCTGCTCGTCACCCGCCCCCAAGGGTGCTACGCGGCGCTCCTGCAGTACCCGCAACAGGCGTGCTTGCAGGGCGAGCGGCATGTCGCCGATTTCGTCGAGGAACAGCGTGCCACCATGGGCCTGCATCAGCCGCCCGACCATGCCGCCCCGGCGCGAACCGGTGAAGGCGCCCTCACGGTAGCCGAACAGCTCGGACTCGATCAGCCCTTCGGGAATGGCCGCGCAGTTGACCGCCACAAACGGTTTGTCGGCACGCGGGCTGGCCTGGTGCAAGGCCCGAGCGACCACTTCCTTGCCGGTACCGGTTTCGCCCAGCAGCAGCACTGGCAAACCATTGCCCAGCCCCTGGCGAGCCATGCGCAGGTTGCGCGCCAGGCGTTGATCACCTCCGGCCAGAGCATCGAGTGCAGGCGACTGTTTGCTCAAGGCCGGCTTGCTGGATGGTGTGCTGGGGGTTACCCGGCCATGGCGCGGCAGCTGTAGGGCACGGAAATAGAACTCGCCCTTGGCGGTCTGCACGCTGCTGACCCCGCCCTGCCACAGGCGAGCGATAAAGGCCGGGGAACGTTCGCCCAGCAGGTCGGTGCTACGCCGCCCAATCAGTTCGTGACGCGGCACCTGCAACAGCTGGCAGGCACTGTCGTTGGCAGCCAGCACTTCGCCGTCCAGGCTCAGGGCCAACAGGCCGTGCCAGGCACTGTTGAGGTACTGCGGGCGGCTGTGGAAGGCCAGCACCAACTGGTCCGGGTGGCACAGGCCAAACAGGCGGCTTTCAATGTTGCCCGCCGCCAGCATCAGGGTCGACAGGCTATCCTGCGGTTGCGCCATCACCCCTTCGCGGGTGATGTCGAGCACGCCGATCACCTCGCCGCGCGGGTCGCGCAGTGGCACGGAAGTACAGGAGAACGGGCTGAGGCGGTCAAGGTAATGTTCGCCGCAGTTGATCAGCGTCGGCCGGCCTTCGACCACAGCCGTGCCGATGGCATTGGTGCCGCGCAGCGATTCGCTCCAGCAACTGCCCGGGTGCAGATCGCGCAGGCCTTCGCGTTGCAGCACGTGCTTCTGGCCTTCGATGGCCAGCACGTTGGCCTGGGCATCGCCGAGGATGACGATGCCAGCCTTGCCCTGGCGCGCGACCAGGTAGTCGAGTTCGGGGGTAACGGCATCGATCAGCAGGCGGTTGCGCTCCAGCAGCAGGCGCAGGTCATGGCCCTGTTCCAGGCCCAGGCCGACCTGTTCGCCCTGCAGGCAGTCCAGGCCGTGGCCCAGGCTGCGGCGCCAGGAGGCGTCGATCTCGTCGCGCAGCATCCCTAGCGGTAGTTCGCCTTCGCTGGCCAGCTTCAGGCGGGCCTCGCGGGATTCGTGCAGCGAGTCGTGGGCGTTTGTTATAAGTTGTCGCGCCATTTTCTACTCCGGCTGTGCCCCGCAATGTGACGGGGTACGGGCTTGGGAATTTTCCGCAGTGTGCGGGAGAAATGGCTGGGCGTCATCTGGTAGTGGATGGATTGGGGTGTAGCTGGCCAGGTTACTTGAAGCTGGTGCAATCCCTGTGGAAGCTGGCTTGCCAGGGTTCGCACCAACCCTGAGGACTGCGCTGTACCTGTGGGAGCGGGCGAGCCCGCGAAGAGGCCCTCGAGGTCAATCAGGGATATCGATCGATATCACCAATAGCCAAGCCCCGTCAGGCACTCGACGCCGCCTTCCGCCCAGCCAGTTGCTGCCTCTCATCCAGCAACGCCTCCACCACCGCCTTGGCCGAATCCAACCCATGGTCATTGCTCAACAACAGATCACGGCAGGTGCCCTTGGCCAGTTCCAGCGCCTTGAGGTTGGTCGCAAACGCCCCTTTCAGCAGCGTGGAAAGGTGCACCAGCGCATCTTCGTAATCCACGCCGGAACGAACGGCGAACAACGGTGGATGGCTGCATTCGCAGGTGGAGAAACTGGAGGCCGCCGTGGTGGCGCGTACAGGAGGATCAGGTAAGCCTTTTGTCATTGTGTCGCTCCTTGATTCACTGGAGTGGGCAATTCGTGCATCGGATAGCGGGCACGCATTGCGCTTCACGAGTTCAATGGGTTATGGCCGAAACTTACCCGGGGGCCCACACACCCCAACAGTAAATGTCAACTGTTAAAAATAACGATTGCGGCCCGTTATTCACTAATCTATATATACCTACAATATTAAATAAACCAGGGGCAATGATCGATGCTACGCTATACCCCCTATGGTTGGCACATGGCGGCTAACCACTCAACCCTCGCATTCAACGATCAGCCGTTCGATAAAACATCCGATGGATATTTACTCGGGAATGGTCGGCGCGGATACAAGCCGCGCTTGATGCGCTTTTGTTCGCCGGACAATTTAAGTCCATTTCAATCAGGCGGCATCAACAGCTACGCCTACTGCCAAGGAGATCCGATCAACTTTGTTGATCCAAGTGGCCATTCCGGCGTTCTGCCACTACAAATTCTGGCCGCGCAAAAATTACCGCCTTCGTCAAGGCCAGGAAATTTAAGAGCATCCAACCTGCGGTCATCCCAATTAATGTTTGATGATTACATAAAACTATTAAACAACAAAAAGCCAAACCTGTATACCATGGAGACTCTCGAGATATTCAAGGGACCACACACAGATATCATGATCCGAGAGTCGGCACGTGATGCTTTCATTTCGGCTAGAAGCAAAGATTTCAGCCATCTAGTAATAAAGGAGCACCGAGACCGCTTAATATTAGCAGGCATCGACAAAGTGACTTCAAAGCAACGAGACCAAGCTAGAAATGCGATATCTCTTGGCACCCCACCGACAGACCCTGAAATCATACCACTATACCGTGGATTGCTTGAGATCCGTAACCTATATGAGCCCCCTACAGTGGGTTCCACTACTCTAATCAGCAGGCCAAGTGCGCTTCACGGGCGCAACTATCAGGAGCAGGTAAAAATACTAAGAAACAGCATGCACTCTTCCCATTTCAACACCTCACCAACTCAATGAAAGCCGATCGCCTAGCCGGTAGCTTATACTATTGCCTGCATCGAATAAGCTAAAGTCTCGAAATGCTTTAGGAAAACTCCAATCAAGTTGCCCGAAACCTGAAATTCGCAATGTTTTCAAGAAAATTCAGCACAGGTCAGGCGGCTTGTGCTGAATTGATCAGAGCTTCCCTAACAGTCAATCACGGCTGCTGATTCTGGCTCAAGAACTTGTCCACCGTGGCTTTGCCATCAGCTGGATCCCCCGCCACCTGCCACAACCGCCGCTCGATCCCCTGCGCCAGCAAGTGCCCCACCGCCGCTTCGATCGCCGACAGCACGCACAACTGCGCCGGTTCATTGGTGGTATACCCCACCTCGGCTTCCAGCAGTTTCTTGAACTCGATGAACTTGAACACCCCGGCACTGCGCCCCACCGAGTAGATGGTCTTGCTGGTCATCACGTTGGCCAGCACTTGCCCGGTGCGCACGTCCACGGCGCGCAGGTTGACGGTGACCTGGTCCACCCGGTACTCGCGGGAGATGTCGATGCCCAGGTAGCGGGCGCCCTCGCCGCCGCTGCGCACGTTGGTGTCGTAGGCGATGATGCCGCCTTCGAGCATCAGGTTGGCGGCCTGCAACGGGGGCAGTTCGCCCATGATGTTTTCCGCTACATCCGGCTTTTTCTGCGATGCACGGATGATCTTGCGCTCGGTCAGCAGGTTCTGCAGCCCTTCACGCTCCAGCACCACGAACCAGCCGCTGGCACTCAGGGCGTCCATCAACATGCTGGCCGCACCTTGGGTGACGCTGGTGGAGAACGAGCTGGCCGGGGTGGGCTTGTACTGCCCGGTCTGGTCGCGGAAACCGTACACCACGGCCATCAGCCGGCCTTTGGGGCGTGGCATGTTGATCAGGTCGTAGTAGGTCGAGGCCCTTGGGGTCAGGGTCGGGGTTTCCGAGTCCTGTTCAGCGGGCATCGGTTCGCGCAGGCCACAACCTTGCAGGCCCAGGGCGGTGAGGATCAGCAGCGTGCTCAGCAGACGTTTCATGGTGTTCTCTCCCCAACATAAAAGCCCTTCCCTCTCAGGGGTTCAGGCCGCTGACCTCAATGATCGAAATTTCTCCTGTGGCACGATCGGTGACCTTGATGCTCAAGGCCCCGGAATCGTCGATGACGTCGATGAGAAACGCATCGGTCGCCATGCTGCCGGTGTTGCCGTTGCTGATGTTGTCCAGCAACTGCGACAACATCCGCGACTCCAGCTGGTTGCTGAAGCGCTCAAGGGCCGTGGTGCCGGTAAAGGCCGAGGCACGGTCCTTGAGGTCCGGGTCGTCGTAGTCGTTCTGCGCCTGGGCGTTGTTCAGCAGCCAGGTGCCGTTCAACGGGTTGCCGCCAAAGGCCGGGTTGACCGGGGTGTACACCAGCTCGGTGGCCTGGGCAGCACAGGCGCTGGCCAGCAGGCAGGCGGCAATGCAACGTGGAATGCGGTGGTTCATAGCTCGTCCCTCTCCAAGTCGGTGGTGTCCTGTAGCAGGCGTTGCAGCTTGCGTTGAATGATCTGCTGCTTGACCAGGTCGGCGGCGGCGACGGCCTCGTCTTTGAGCTCGGTGGTGTTCGGTGGCAGGAAGCGGCGGTACACCACTTCACGCTCGAACTCCACCGTCACCAGGCTGCCCCAGCGGGCATCGGGGCGTTCGCGTACCACCAGGTTGAAGTCCAGACGGCTGGTGGCACGCAGGCGGTCGGCGAAGTAGTAGTAAAAGTCGTGGCCGATGTGCGAGATGGTGTTGTCGACGATAAAGCCCTGCATCTCGTCTTCAGCACCCGCCCTGGCGCAGGTGGTCACCCCTGCCATCAGCAGCAGGCCCAGGCACAGCGCAGCCAGGCGCTTCATGGCGTGTCTCCCGGGCCTGCATTCGTCTGCACACCGCGTGCACTTTCGGTAAAGGCCTGCTCGGCGACGAACTGCCAGTCGCTGTAGTGCTCCATCCCCTCGAACCCGCTCCATTCGGCGCTGAAGCCACTGCGCTTGAAAGGGGTGGCGTCCGAGCGGCTGTACACCCCGGTGATACGGCCGTCGATCGAGCGCAGCAGGCCCCATTCGTGGCTGTTGCTGATCGGGTCAGGGTAAAGCCTGCGAATGTGCCGTTTGGCCTGCGGGTAGCGGTTGTCCTGTAGCAGGTCGGCCAGATCCTGGGGGTACTGGGCCAGCCCTGGCGAGGCGCGGTAGTAGCTGCGCAAGGCTTGGGCATACTGGCTGCCGACCCACAGCAACTGGCGTTCGCGGTCGCGCTGGGCGGCGCTCGCCCAGATCGTGCCGGTGGCCGCCAGGGCCACGCTGCTGACCGCAATCAGCAGCAGCACCCCCAGGTATGTAAAGCCGCCGTTGGCCTTACCATTCAGCGAAGAGGCTGCCATCACGCGCCCTCCCTGTGGCACCGCTCTTGATGTCGGCCACGCCGCCCGCCACACCCTCGGGCGGCGGCACCAGCTGCCAGGCATCGCTGCGCTCGGTGATCGGGTCGACCGGTGTATTGCGCAGGTAACGTTGTTCCACCAGTTGTTCCAGCGAATCGGGGTAGTGGCCGGTATCACCGTAGTAGTGGTCCAGCGCCTCGCGCAGCACTGCCAGGCTCTGACGCAGGGTGGCCTCGCGCGAGCTTTCCAGGCTGTTGAAGTAGCGCGGCATGGCGATGGTCATCAGCGTGGCGATGATCGCCATCACCACCAGCAGTTCGATCAGGGTGAAGCCTTTGCTGCGTTTCATGGCTGTCACCATTGCCCGTAAGGGATATTGTTCAGGCCTTTGCCGCGGGCCCTGGAATACACGTCGAACACGTCTTCGCCCTCGCGCGGGTTGTCGGGGCTGCTGTCGTAGGCGCGCAGGCCCCAGCCGCCTTCGTCTTCATCCTTTGCCGCCACCAGCGGGTCGTGCGGGATACGCCGCAGGAAGTAGAACTTGGCGCCCTTGGCACTGCGCACATCGCGCACGCCCTCTACCAGCACCTGCAGGTTCGGCGGGTAGCCACTGCTATCGACGCGCTTCTCGATGTAGCCGGCGTCGAAGGCCCGCTTGTAGGCATCGATGGCGTCGCGAATCTGGTACAGCGCCTCGCGCAGTTGCTGCTCCTTGCCGCGGCGTACCACCGTTTCGGTCAGCGGCGCGGCCATGCTGGCGAGCAAGCCGAGCAGTGCCAGGGTCAGCACCACCTCGATCAGGCTGAAGCCTTGCATGCGACGCCGGGCGCTCATGGCCGGGGGCTCCCGTTGACCGGGGCGACCGCCATCTGGCTGTCCACGACCGGTTCTTCAGTGGTCGGCGCATTACCAGGCACGTCCATCGGCGGCAGTGGCGCCATTTGGCGCACCTGCATGGCCGACTCGGTGCCCGTGGAAAACTCCATGTCCGACGGGCTCTGGTACGGCAGGTTACGCACGATGCGCGGGGTGATCGCCAGCACCAGCTCACTCTTGCTCATGTCGTCCTTGTTGCTGCCGAACAGCCGGCCCAGGCCCGGGATGTCGCCAAGGCCGGGAATCTTGTTGCCACTGGCGTTGTGGTCGTTGCGCACCAGGCCGGCCAGCACCTGGGTTTCGCCGTCGTGCAGGCGCAGGCTGGTCTGCGCGTTGCGGGTGTCGACCTGGACCGGGATGGTGCCCTGGCGGGTGGCCTCCAGCGGGGTGGCGTTGCTGACCTCCAGCGCCACCTTGATCGCCACTTCGTTGTTCAGGTGCACGGTGGGCTGCACTTCTAGCTTCAGGCCGACGTCCAGGTAGGTGACGCTCTCGGTAATGACCGGCCCTTGGGTCGACGGCACCGAGGTGGCGCTGATGATCGGTACCCGCTGGCCGATGTGGATGCGCGCCTGCTCGCGGTTGCTGACGCGGATCACCGGGCTGGCCAGGGTGTTGATGTCCTTGTCCTGGGCGTTGATCTTGGCCTGCGGCGCAGGCGCAATGCTGATGCGGCTGGAGTTGATGCCCTTGAGCTGGTCGAGCACGCTGACCGGGTTGCCATCGTCGCTCAGCACGCCGAAGGTGTTGGGCCATTGCAGGCCAAGGTCGAGGATGCGCGAGGTGGCCACCTCCATCACCTCCACTTCCAGCACCACCTCGGGGTTGGACTGGTCCTGCGACTGCAGCAGCTTCTCGGCCATGCGCACCGCGTCCGAAGTGTCGCGCATGGTCAGGGTGTTGAGGCGCTCGTCAACGAACACGTCGCGGGTCTTGAGCATGGTCTTGACCATGTTCAACGCGGTGTTGGCGTCGATGCTGGTCAAGTAGAACGTGCGCATGACCAGTTCCTGGTAGTCCTTGGTCTTCTGCGGCGAATCGGGGTAGACCATGACGGTGTTGTCGTTGACGATCTTCTGGCGCAGCTGGTTTTGTTCCAGCAGCAGCGCTATCGCGTCCTCGATGCGCACCTCGCGCACGAAGATGGTGGCTTTCATGTCCGGGCGCAGGTCCTTGTCGAAGATGAAGTTGATGCCGGCCACCTGCGACAGCACTTCGAAGATGGTCTTCAGGTTGGCATCGCGAAACTCCAGGGTGACCGGCCGCTCCAGCTTGCTGCGCAATTGCGGGTACGGCTGCGCGGTGCGTGCCTGCACGTTTTCGATGTCGCTGCGCAGGGTCATGCCCTTCTGGTTCTGCGGGTCCAGACGCAAGACTTCGCGCATGTAGCGTTCGGCACCGAACAGGTCGCCCTGACGCAGCGCCGCCTGGCCAAGCGCTACGCGTTCGTCCAGGGTGCGGATCAGCTCCAGCTGGCGAATGCCTTCCTGGGCGCGGCGGTTGTTCGGCTCCAGGGTGAGCACCCGGCCGTAGCCCATCCGGGCATTGGCGAAGTCATGGCGGACGCGGTCGCTGTCGGCCTGGCCAATCAGGGCCTCGACCGCCGCCTGGCGGCTGTGGGCCAGGGCGATATTCAGCTCTGTATCACGCGGATCGTCGCGCAGGGCCTCTTCCAGGCGAGCGATGCCGGCCTCGTACTGGCCCTCTTTCATCAGCTGGTCGCTGTCCTGGCGAACCGCACTGGAGCCGCAACCGGCAATGGCCACGCACAGCGCCACGAGCAGAAACGGAGCAGGCTTGCACAGCTTTGACGACTTCATGGTGCGCTCCCGACAGACAAGGTCTGCGACTGGTGCAAAGGCAGGTAGACCAGGTTCAGCTCGTTGGCCGATACCCGATCGAGGCGATAGGTGTCTTCGATCACGTCGCCTTGGCGCACGACGTAGAGTTTTTCGCCGCTCTGCAGGAAGACCTGCAGGTCGTCGCGGTCACCCATGCGGCCGATGAACTGGAAAGGCAGTTCCGGGGCCGTCGGGGCCGCGGCGACGACAGGTGCGGTCATCACGGGTTGTTCGGTGACCGTGGCCAGGGTTTTGGGTTGGGTCCATTGCTGGGTTGGGAACAGGTCGCGGGAGGCCTGTTCCGGCCCTTTCGCGGGCAAGCTCGCGCCTACAATGGACGCAGCGCTTTCTGTTGTAGGAGCGGGCTTACCCGCGAAGGCCGCGACGCCATCGTCCTGGCCAAACCAATGGTCCGGTGCCCAGGCCAGCGCCGCGCTCACGCCGAGGAAGCCGGCCCAGATGACTGCACGTTGTGTGTTCATCACGACCTCGACAGATAAAGGGTCATGCGCAGGCGGGCATTGAGCTCGCTGTCGCCGATGCGCTTGCGTTGCAGCTCAAGGTCTTCCAGCACCAGCGTCGGCAGTTGCTTGAGCAGGCCCTTGATAAAGCCGCGAATCTGCGGGTAGCTGCCGCGCACTGGCAGCACGATCTGGTAGCGGGCCAGCTGGGTCTTGGGGTCGATACCCAACGCGTATTCACCGCGGGCCAAGCTGATGCGCTCGGCGCTGGCCAGACGGTACAGACGCTCGATCAACTCGCTGGCCTGGGGCTGACCGGGCAGTTGCTGGCGCAGGCTGTCGAGGGCCTGCTGCTCGGGCTGGACCGCAATCTTCAGCTCACCCCGCTTGACACGCCCTACCTGTTCGCTGGCCTGCGCTTCGGTGACACGCAGTTCGCGTACGCTTTGCCATTGCGGCAGCACGCCGGCACACCCCACGCCAATGGCGAGCAGGCCTACGGCTACGGCAGCCAGGCCTACCGGGCCGACAACGCGCAGGCGCTCCTGGAGGATCAGGCTGCTGAACGATTCAAGGGCGCGCATGGCCGGTCTCCCAGGTGGCGGTGAGGGTGAAGCGCACCGGGTGCTCGGGCCGCGCAGCGAGTACCTCGTGGTTGAGCAGCGATACGTCGCTGAGCTCATCGCTGGCTTCCAGCCGCTGGTGGTACTGCAGCATCGCTTCGAGGTTGCGTGCCTCGGCGGCAATGCGCACCTGGCCCTTGCGCGCATCCGGCGTCAGGCCGAGCAGCGCGACGTCGTCCTGCGGCATGGCTTCAAGCATGGCGAACAGTTGCTGCCAAGGACGTTGCAGTTGCTGCGACACACTGCGCATTTGTGCCAGGCGCTCAGCCTGCTCCCGGCTGGCAGCGCTGTTCTTGGGTTGTGCGATGGCCGGGCGGCGGCCCAGTTGCAGTTCCAGGCTATGGACGTTGGCTTCCAGCGCCACTTGCTCGGTCTGCAAGCGTTGCTGCAGCAGCCCCAGGCCGGCGACCATGGCGCAGGCAAGGGCGAGCAGCGACCAAACCAACGGTCCGCTGCGCCGTGGCTGGAATTCCAGGTCGAGGCGGCGCATGTCAGGCCACCGCCCGCCACATGGCGCACAGCGGGTCGGCTTCGCTGGCCGGCTGGCACAATTGCACGGCCGCCAGTTGCGGCACGTCGCAGCGGCCCGGGGCATGCAGGTACACCCGCGGCAGGTGCTCGCCGTACAGCTCACAGGTACGCTCGATCAGTGCTTGCAGGGCCTGGTCGCTGTCAGCGCAGCCTTGCGCCAGCACTTGCTGCCAGGCACCGCCGGCGGCCAGCAGCAATACACTGCGGCGCGGCTCGGCCAGCACGAACAGAAAGTCACCCTGCTCCAGCTGTGACCAGCAACGGTTGTATGCAGCCATCAGGTATGGCTGCACCGAACGCAGGCTCAGGCGGCTTTCCCGGCCCAGTGCCTGCAGCCGCTGCAGCAAGGCTTCGGGCAGCGCCGTGGCGATGCGGGCGGCACCGGCAGGCTCCGGTGACAGCACGATGCGCCAGTCGTCCAACGGCTGCCCGTAGAGGTTTTCGAAGCAAGCGCGGGCATAGGCGTCCAGCTCGCGAGGGTGACCGATGGCGTCACTCCAGGGCACCAGGCAGAAGCGGCTGTAGCGGGCCGACAGCAGCACCCGCAACTGGGCGCCACGTACCGCATGCTCGGCCAGCAGTGCGGCCAGCCCGTCAACAGCAGCATCCCAGGTCGGTTGGGTGGCGTCGCTGCTGAATGCGCGGCTGCCCAGCCATTGGTGGTGGTTCTTGTGGCAGCGACCCAGGCCGACACCCTCGGCGCCCAATACGGCGCAGTAACGGTCAGATGAATGTGACACGGTTGATCTCCTCAAGGGTGGTGCGGCCATCGCGGACCAGGTCCAGAGCCGAGGCCCGCAGCAGGCGCAGGCCGCGCTGGCAGGCAAGCGTCTTGATCTGCGCCAGCGGGCGGCGCTCCACGATCATTTGCCGCAGGTCATCATCCAGGTGCAGCAGTTCGGCAATGGCACTGCGGCCGCGGTAACCACTGCCACGGCAGTGGCCGCAGCCCTTGACGCGGACGAACGTCCAGCCGGCCACCCCCTCGCGGGTCAAGCCTGAGCCATACAGGGTGTCGTCATCGTGTTCGCAGGGCGTGGCGCAGTGCGGGCAGGCCAGGCGAATCAGGCGCTGGGCCAGTACCGCATTGAGCGCGGAAACGAAGCTGTAGGGGTCGACCTGCATCTGGCTGAAGCGGCCAATCACGTCGAACACGTTGTTGGCGTGGATGGTGGTGAACACCAGGTGGCCGGTGAGCGCCGATTGCACGGCAATCTGGGCCGTGTCGGGGTCACGGATTTCGCCGACCAGGATCTTGTCCGGGTCGTGACGCAGAATCGAGCGCAGGCCGCGGGCGAAGGTCAGGCCCTTCTTCTCGTTGACCGGGATCTGCAACACGCCGGGCAATTGATACTCGACCGGGTCCTCGATGGTGATGATCTTGTCCACACCATGGTTGATCTCGCTGATCATGGCGTACAGGGTGGTGGTCTTGCCGCTGCCTGTAGGGCCGGTAACCAGGATCATGCCGTAGGGTTCTGCCGCCAACCGGCGCAGGGCGCGCAAGGTCTCGTCGGCAAAGCCCAAGGCTTGCAGCTGCACGCCGCTGACCCGGTCGGACAAGTCCTGCTTGTCGAGCACCCGCAGCACGGCATCTTCACCGAAGATGCTAGGCATGATCGACACCCGAAAGTCGATTTGCCGGTCGCCCACGGCCACCTTGAAGCGGCCGTCCTGGGGCACGCGTTTTTCGCCGATGTCCAGCTCGGCCATGACCTTGATGCGCGAGATCACCTGGTCGGCGAAGGCGCTGCCACTGGCCTTGCCGGCACCGTTGAGCACGCCGTCGATGCGGTACTTGATGGTCAGGCCCTGGCCAGTCATGCCCAGGTGGATGTCGCTGGCGTGCAGCTTGAGGGCGTCGTACAGGGTGGAGTTGACCAGTTTGACCACGCGGCTCTGGTCTTCGCTGATACTGGCCAGCGACAGGCGTTGCAGCGGGTCTCCCTCGCTGCTGGCTTCGGCGTCGTGGTCAAGGGCATCGACTGCGTGGAAGCTTTCTTCATGACGGGCCAGGAAGGTGGCCAGGTCGGCGGCGTGGGCCAGGTAAAGCGGCGCGCCTTGCAGTACGTCGTCGATCCAGGCCAGGCGAGCGGGGTCGAAGGGGTCGGCGAACACGCCCAGCAACTGGCCGCCTTGCTCGATCAGTACACATTCGCGCTTGATG
Source organism: Pseudomonas sp. yb_2 (assembly GCF_043103905.1). Lineage (NCBI taxonomy): Bacteria > Pseudomonadati > Pseudomonadota > Gammaproteobacteria > Pseudomonadales > Pseudomonadaceae > Pseudomonas > Pseudomonas sp. yb_2. Next base: position 81,743 of record NZ_JBICKH010000034.1, read on the forward strand.
CACTGGGCCAAGGCCACCTTGTCGAAGCGTGGGGTGCTGGCCAGCAGGCTGCGGCTGTCGAGTACCGGGTAATGCAGGGTCAGGCCCAGGCGCCGGGTGAAGGTGTCGGGGGTGTCGCAGGCCAGGCGTTCCAGGCAGTCGAGCAGGCGCTCGTCAGTGGCTTGCAGACGGGCCTGGGCCAGCAGGTCGCGGGGGTAGGCGGAAATTTTTGCTGGGTTCTTCGCGGGCATGCCCGCTCCCACAGGTACATCACAGGTCTGTGGGCTGCATACATCCTGTGGGAGCGGGCATGCCCGCGAAGACGTCGGTGCAGGCTTTGCAGATTCCGGGGTTGCATCGAATGCTTCTGGCATGGCCTGCGACTCCGCTCAGGGGCGCGTCGCAGGCTGGCTCGGCCAGGGGTGCGGGCGCCGCTATTCCCCTGTGAGCAGTTGATCGTCGTCGGGCCCTGGTGGCTTGGCGCCGTTACGGCGGCGGTCGGCCAACACCCAGCTTCCATCGTACAACTGCAGGGGGAACGATTCGTTCCTGTTCTGGCGTCGTTCGACGAACCCTTCGGCCGGGTTGTCCGTGGCCCTGCGCCGGCGCTCGATGCCCAGCAGGTCGAAGATCGCACGCGCCAGCTCCATCAGTGGGAACGGCTTGAACAGGACGTGACTCACTCCGAGTTCGGCGGCCCGCTCACGCACCTCGACGGTGGGGTGGGCGGTGATCAGCACGAAGTGGCATTGCCTGTTCTTGCGTACAGCCTCCAGAACCTGAAAACCTTCCATGTCGGGCAGGCGGTAATCCAGCACAACTACTTGCGGTGCCAGGCTTTCAGCCTGTTCGATACCACTGGCACCGTCGTGGGCAACATGAACTTCCAGGCCTTGCGCCTGCAGATACGCTTGCAGGTTTTGCGCAAGAGTCTGTTCGTCATCGACTACCAATACTCTGTTCACCAAGGTCGACTCCCAAATACTGCCCGGTTCCCCGGTCTGCGAAGTACGCCCTTGTAGAGACTTGAGCAGGCTTCGTGCCAGGCGTGAATAGTCATGTTGCACCACTGTAAACCACTGATTTTACTAAGGTACCGGCCAGCAACTGACAGACGCTGAACAGGCACACCCAACCCGTTCCCCACAAGCGGGGAAAATGATGGCATATTGCCAAACCTTAATTCCCCAGCATTGGGGGAAGCGCCCTCAACGGCCTCAGTCGGCGATTTCCACTTTAGCGGACTCGCGCAAACGTTGGCGCACGGATTGGCGCGCCTGCGCCTCCCGCTGCCCGATGAGCGTTGCCCGAGCCAAGGCCAGGCCGTGTTCGCGTATGACCAATGGATTATCACTTTGGTTCTGCGCTCCTTGCAGTCTGTCCTGGTTGGCATCAAAAAATGCCTCCACTTCGCCCTCGCTCGGCGCGTCGACTGCGCTGAGCAGGGCGTACACTTGCTGGGCCGCCATCTCATGCCGGGTGTATTCAGTGTACTGCGCCCTGTCGAAGCCCGCCTCTGCCAGTCGCCTTTCGAATAACGCCGGGCTGCCAAATGCCGCTTCGATCTCGCCAACCTGCGCCGACACTTGCTCATCGCTGACAGCAATACCTTGGCGTTGCGCTTCCTGCCACAACAGCTCCTTGTCGATCAGCTCGTCCAACGCTTGGTCGCGCAGGCGTTTATACAGGCCTGGGTTGCGGATGCTGGTCACCGCCCTACCCTGGGCGTCCAGGTACTCGCTGAAGTAGCGCTCCAGGCGCATCAACCCGATCTCGACACCATTGACCCGCGCCGCCGGCACATCGGCCCAGCTCACGCTGGTCAGCACCAGCAACAGGCACAACCACACGATCCGCATGACAACCTCCGCTCAAGGGCTGGCCGGCACTGGCCGGTAGGGGCTGACCGAAGTAAAGCGTGGCCCGGGCAGGGCCACCGCCACCACATGGGCACCTGCCATGCCCTGGCGGCGACCAGGGCCAAAGCCCAGTGCCGGGGTCAGGCCGGTGGGCACATCGTGCAGGCCTTCGAGCGCAGCAATCAGTTGCTCGCGGCTGGCATCCCGTCCAATCTGCTTCAGCGCTTCGCTCAGCAGGCGCAACGCGCATAACGTATTGACCTGCAATGACGCCTGGCGCGGATCCAGGCCCTGGCGCTGCTGCAGCCCGGCGAGCGCAGCCAGGCCTTGCTCGGTCCAGTCCTCAGGCACGTAGGGGTAGGCCAGAAACAGCCGCTGCGACCACTGCGCCGGCAAGCGCGCCACAGCGCCGGCTACCTGACTGGAAGCAGCGAACAGGTAGGGCTCGCGGCCGGCCACCTGCAACGCCGCCGCCAACTCGGCAAAGGCCTGGGCGCGGCCAAGGAAGACGATGCCCTGCCCGTCCACCGCCTGGCCGTCGAACGCCTGGATAGCGGGTGGCGCCCAGCCCTGCTGTCGTAAACGCTCGCGCACCTGCTCGGCCAACGCGGCGTGTTCGTTACCGGCATACACCACACGTAACTCATCCGGGGCTAGGCCCAGCGCCACACGGGCGTGCTCTGCCAGGCTCAGCAATTGCTCGGGCAAGCCGGGTAGCGGGTCGAAGACCTGTGCGCTGCCGCCGCTGCGCGGGGTGCTGCCGACCATCGGCACGTTCTGTGGCGCCAGCAAGGTCGTCAGGCGCTGGTCGAGCATGGGCGCCAATGGCGCGATCAGGGCGAACACCCGCTTTTGCTCGAGCAACTGTTGCAAGGCGCGTTCGGCACTGACCGGGTCGGAACCTGGGTCTAGTACGACCAGTTCCAGGCGCCGCCCGTGAATGCCGCCTTGCTGGTTGAGTTGACCCACGCCGTCTTCCAGCACGGCACGCACCACCTGCCCGGCTTCGGCCAGCGGACCGCTCGCGGGCAGCAGCGTGCCAAGGCGCAGCACGCCCTCCTCCACACCAGGGTCGCGTTCATCGGCCAAGCGTTTGAGATAGGCGGTGAGGTTGCGCTGGTCGGCCAAGGTCAGTTCGAAGCGTGGCATGGCCGGGTCGAGGCGATTGCCAGCCGGGTCGATGCCCTGCTGGATGGCCCGCGCCAGGCTGCTGTCGGTGTAGGCCGGATAGCGGCGGCCGTTGGCCTCGCGCGGGCCCTGACCGAGTGCCAGGCGTTGCCAGTCGAGGCCGGGGGGGCGCACACCGCCTTCGGCACGGCCACGGCCGTCGTTGCCATGGCAACTGGCGCAGGGCAGCACGCTGGCGGGGACTGTGATATCGCTGGCGCCGACCCGGGCTTGCAATTGAGCGTCGCTACTGGAGACGCCCTCGCGGTAAAGGCGTTTGCCTGCTTGTTCGTGGTCGGTCAGGTCCAGGGCCAGGGCTGAGGTCGAAGTTGCCATGCCAAGCACGCAGGTAAGCCATATCGCAAGCCCTGTGGGAGCGGCCTTGCGTCGCGAAAGGGCTGCGCAGCAGCCCCGGCAGTGGCAGCTCAAGCGCAGAAAGAGGGGAGCGCTGCGCGCTCCTTTCGCGACGCAAGGCCGCTCCCACAACAGCGGATGCCACAGAGGCCAACTCACCAGGCGGCCCATGATACTCACCGACCTGCCAGCGGCTGGGTCAACAGCTGCATGCGCTGGGCAATCGCCGCTGGCGGTGCATCCGGGCGAATCTTGCTCCAGCGTTTACCTGCAACATCACCGGCAATCAGCTGCGTCGAATGCTGCTCGGGACTCGGCAGGAACTGCCCTATACGGCCAAGCACCAGGTCGACATTGGCCTTGTCACCGGTCAGGAACAACCAGTTCGGCCCATCCACCCCCTGCTTGGCGGCGAACGCCTTCAGCGCCTCGGGGGTGTCGTTCAGCGGGTCACTGCTGATCGACACGAAGGTCACCTGGGCGGCCAGGGCTGACCCCATGGCCTCGCGCACCTCGCGCAGCTTGCGGGTGATCAACGGGCAGGCATCGGTGCAATGGGTGAAGATCACGTTGAGCATCACCACCTTGTCCTTGAGCACGTCACTGTAAAAGCGCAGCTCGCGGCCATTCTGGTCCTTCAGCACGGTGTCGGTGAACCAGGTCTTGGCGTCGCGGGTACCGCCACCACTGGCCATCGCCTGCGGTGCTGGCTGCGGCTCGGGGGCTTGCGGCGCATGGCCTTCGTGGGCGAACGCCACCGACGTGAGGATCCACAGGCAGCCACCCAGTACCAGCCAGTCGAATGCGCGCATGCCAGCGCGGTGGGAGGTTGCAGTGCTCATGGTTGCACCTCGTGATGGTCGGCAATGGCGGTGCTCTTGGCATGTACCCGGCGCGCACTGAGGCGGTTGATTTCTTCGATCAATACGCCCGGGTCGGTGAAGCCGTAGTAACGCGTCCAGTGCCCGCTACGCCCGTCACCCACCAGTATCAGCGGCGGGTGCTGGCTGAGATCGGCGTTGAAGCTGCCCAGCCCCTTCAGGGTTTCGGTGATGGCGTACGGGGTACCGGTCAGCCAGCTCCAGCCCGGCCCTTTCTGGAATGCCTTGGCATAGTTTTGCAGGCGCTTGGCGTCGTCACGCTGAGGGTCGACACTGATCGACACCAGGCGAACCTCCTCGCCTACCCGGCCGCCCAGCTGCTGCTGGACCTTGCCCATGATCGACGACACCACCGGGCATACCGTGGTGCAGCTGGTGTAAATGAAGCCCATGACCACCAGATGGTCACCCACCAGGTCTTTCTCCAGGCGTACCGGCATGCCGTCCTGGTTCAGCAGCGACACATCGGCAAAACGCACACTGGTCTTTTCCTGGTGCGCCGCCGGGGGCTGCCCGGCATGGCCGTCATGCTCGTGACCGGCGTGGGCCATGGCCAGGTGGCTGGCGAATGCCAGGCTCAGGGCCAACAGTGTGCAAGCAGGCTTGGCGTTCATCGCACATTCCTCACGTCAGTCTGGGAAGCGTTGGTTGCAGCAGCCGGCAGAACGCGCAGGCTGGTGTAGTTTTCTTCGGCAAACTTGCGCCCCAACGAGGGCGACTGCACATGCAGGTACCAGGCGCCGGCCTCAGGCAAGTTCAGCGCCGCCTGGTAGACCCCCTCGCCCACCTCTTGCAACCGAAGGTTGCGCGGCATCGACGATGGCGCCAGGAAGTAGCGCAGGCTCAGGTCGTTCAGGCCCAGGCGCGGCTGCCCGTCGTCACCGACAATACGCACCCGCGCGGTGAAGTCGCTGTGCTGCGGCAGCGGCTGGTCGAGGCCGATGAACTCGGCACGCGCACCTTTGCGTTCGCTGGCACTGGCCCCTGCGGCCACCTCGGTGCTGAAGCAGTGAATGATTTGCGGCTGGTTGAGCAGGAATGCAACGTCGAACTTGCCGGCGGCGGGCAGCTTCACTGTCGAGCCATACACCCCGGGGGCCACTTCGCGCAGGCTGCGATCAACGACGATGGCGGCGCGGGCCTGGTGACCGCGGTTGTTGTAGCCGGACATCGGTGCATTCATGCCTTCGGCATAGAAGTAGGTGGTGTTGTCCACCGGGTTGACCACGAACACCGAATTGTCATCACGCGATACCGACAGCCCCTGGGCCAGTGGCAGGTCACCGGCCTGGCGCGGTGCTGCGGGGCCAGCCTCGAAGCCTTGCACGATGGGCGAACGCCCCTCGCCCAGGCTGGCCAGATTGATCATGCTCACTTTCGGCGAGGCCAGGCCACGCACATAGGCATAGCCTTTGGTGAACGTCAGCTGGTACGGTTCGGCCGCCACCGGGATGTGGTGGATCAGCTTGTCGGTACTGGCGTCGATGACCAGTGCCTGGTTCTCAAGGGTATTGAGCACGATGCCGTAGCGGCCATCATGGCTGAAGCGCATCGGCCCCAGGCCCTGTTCAGCCTGGACCGTGTGGCGCAACTGATGGCTGCGGGCATCGAACACCCGTACGCTGCCCTCCTCGCCATCGACCACGTACACGGCCTGGGACAGCGCCGAATAGCTGACCGACAGCGGGTGCGGGCCCACCTTGATGGTCTTGGCCAGGCGCATTTCCGGGATGTCGATGACGCTCAGGGTGCCGCTGTCGCGATTGCTGACGTAGGCATAGCGCGAGTCGGCGCTGAAGGCGATTTCGTGGTGCCCGGTACCGGTGTTGAAGTGCTTCATGGCGCTGCGCCCCGGCACGTCGATCACTGTTACCCCACCTTTGGCCGGGTCGCTGCTGTTGTTGCCAACCCACAGCCGATGCTGGTCCGGCTGCAGGGCCACGCGCAGCGGCTGGTCGCCGGCGTCCAGGTCGGCCACGCGGGTGAAGGTTTCGGTATCGATCACCGAGACCTTGCCCCGCTCGGGTATCGACACGAAAACCTGCTTGTCGTCGCTGGTGGCCGCCCAGTCCATGGGCCGCCCTGGCAGCTCGATGCGCGCCATGGTGCTGGTCACGCCCCCCACCGACACCGTCGGGTCGATCACTGTCAGGCTGGCGTCATTGTTCAGCATCAGCAAGAAGTAGCTGTTCAGGTCGAGCAGCGGCCGGGCCCCGATGCTGCTCTTGAGAAACAGCGCCACCCGCGCCTTGCAGCTCTGCTCGCGGTCCCCGGCCGGGGCCGACTGTGCCGGGTCGATCCACGCCCCCGGGGCCATGCCCGACAGCGGTTGGCCACTGGTCTGGTCGCTGAGTTTGAAGCGGATGTTGGCGAAGCCGCCCTCCTTCAGTTCGCCGCCGGCTAATGGCCGGGCCTCGAACTCCACGTTCACGCCGTCCCGGCTGAGCCGGTGCAAGGCCTGCGAGCCGCCCCGTTCCTGCAACAGCTCGCGCGGGTCGCACCATAGCTTTTCGTACGCCACGCCCAGGCCGATCAGCGCTACCCCCAGCACTACCCCCAAGTAAGCAGGGCGAGTCTTTTTGTTCATGCTCGCGTTCCCCTTCCGTCACTGCGCCGGGGCCGTTGCCGGCGGCGCTTCGTTGGTCACCCGCAAGATCCCCCACAGCCCCGAGAGGTTGCCGTAGGCGGCGTAGTCGCGGAACAGGTAGTCACCCGCCACCGCGTTGGCACCGCCGGCACTCGGCAGCATGAAGCTGAAGTGAGCCGCTGGCAGTACGCTTTCCTGCGCACCGATGTACATGGCCATCGGGTTGTAGCCAAAGCGCACCGAACCGATACCAGGCAGGCTAATCGGGTAACCGTCCGCATCGCTCTTCTCGGCCTGGTAGTTGTGCAGTGGCCATACGTGCCCGTCCAGCTGGTAGACCATGCCGCGGCTGCCACCACTGGGCATCACGATATGGTTGCGCACCGGTTGGCCAGGCTTGGCGTACAGCACCGGGGTTTGCGGGTCACCACCGACCAGGGCGTTGGCGTAGGCCATGTGGGCGTTGGGTACATCACCAAAGCCCAGGCCATTGGCGCGGCCGAATGGCGAGTCGGGCGCCATGCCGAAGCGCAGCCACAACGGTTCGGTCTTGTAGTTGACCGCCATGTTGCCGTTGTCTTGCGGATCACCGGCAGCGCCGTTGCCTTCGGTATTGATGCCTTCTACCGGACGACCATCGGCCCAGCGCATGTTCAGTGCGCGCTGCCACACCGTGACGAAGTCGCGGTAGTCCGGCTGGCCGCTGACCTTCACCGTGGCCTGGGTACGGGTAGCAGTATCCTCGGTCCAGGTGGCGGTTTGCGGCAGGATGCTCATGGCGCCCACCAGGCCTTTTTGCGGCTGCTTGATGAAGTCTGACGGGGTCAGGTTGAGGCCGCCGAACTCGATAGGCGTGGTGTTTATGTTGTCCACTGTGCGGCCCAGCTGCGACACCGGTTTGCCTTCACGCTCCAGGTGGCCGGCGTAGTACTGGTACTCCTTGGTCGGGTAAGCGCCGCTGGTGCCGGCACGTGGTGGCACGGTCTGCACCGGGTTCAGGCCAACGTTGGCACCGTCTGACTTGGTGATGTCGTAGGCCAGCAGTTGCGCATGCAGGCCCACGTGGCTGGACGGCCGCATCAGGTTGTTGGCAAAGGCGGTGGAGCCTTCGCTGTCGAAGCGGTCACGCTTGACCACGTTGTGCATCACTGCAGTGCTCGGCAGGTCTGGCATCACCAGTGGCAAGCGGTTCTCCAGGGTGATGCTGATGCAGTCGCCGGCATTGGCGCGCAGTACCAGCGGCTCTACCGGGACACCCGCCTTGAGCTTGCCGGTGGTGGCATCGAGGTCAGCCTTGCGCACGTACAGGATCGCGGTCGGGTCATGCAGCGGCGCACTGTGGCCACCGATGGTGAAAGGCTCCCCATCTTCGGGGTCTACCCCGCTCACCAGCGGGATGGCGGTTCTACGGCTGTTGAACACCAGGGTGCCGCCGTTGGCCTTGAGCGCGCCACCGACATGCTGGCCGACGCCCGCCGGGTCGTTGATGCTGACGCCGTTACGGTTTTCGAGGATGTCGTTGGCCAGCGCTGCGACGATCTCGTAGCTGCGCTTGACCGTGGTGCGGGTACCGATGCCGTTCGGGTTGGCCGTGGTTTTCGGGCAGATGCCATTGAAGTTCACGGTGTTGCGCATGGCCACCGGCTGTGGGTTGTTGGGCAGCGGGAACAGGTCGGCACGCTGCGCGGTGTAGTTGCGCATGATGCCCCAGATACCGTTCCAATAGCCCTCCAGGGCCGCGTCCAGCGAGTACAGGTAGTCGCCGTTGGTGGCTGCCGAACTGGAGATCATCGACACCGGCGCCATGAAGCCTAACTGCTCGGAGATGCCGATCATTTGCGACGACTTCCAGCCCGAGTTGGAGCTGTTGCCGAAGCCAGAACCGTTCTGCAGCCATTTCACGCCGTGCAGGGTGACGTTGTGCTCCTCTTCATGGCCACCGGCGTGCATGCGCAGGCGCACGTTGTCACCGGAATAGGTGCGCAGCAACGGGGTGAACGGGTCGCCCGGCTCGGCGCCAGCCGTGTTGATATGCGGCGGGAACAGCGTAGTGCCGCCGGTAGGGCCGACTGCCGAGGTAATCGCCGATGGCGACAGGTTCATCGCCGGGATGGCGCGGTCGGTACGGGTTTGCAGGGCATAGCTGAGGTCGCCGGCCAGGCCGTCGGCCTGCATGCCACGCTTGCCGTCCGGGCCGACCTTGTTCGGGTCATACACGCGCAGGGCCAGCGGCTCGTTGCGGTAGTTGACGACGAACATCCCCGGGTCATCCACCGAGATCGCCTGCGGGCATGGCCGGCTTGGGCAGCCCGGGTTGAGACCGCCGCGTTTCTCGACGATGGCTTCGAGCAGGTTCGACGCCTTGCCGCGCACGGGCGGGTTGATGGCGTAACGGAAGCTGTCGGCTGTGGCCGGGTACGACTGGGCATTGGGAATGCCGTCCGGCCCTGCGCCTACGTACACCCCGGCTTCATAGGCATGCTGGAAGTCACTGTACTCCAGGAAGAACTCGCGGTAGCTGTCGTTCTTGCCGTCGCCATCGTGGTCGCCGGTCTGGATCACCGCCTGCCACGAGGTCGGGCCGCCGTCCTGGCGCGTGGCCGGGTTGTACAGCTGCTCGCCGGTTTCGGCGTGGTACCAGGTGGAGCCGGCCGGTTCGGCCAGCACGGTGGCATACAGGCCCAGTTGCTGGTGAGTCGATGGGCCAAGGTGGTCATGGGTGAAGATGGTACCCAGGCCGCGGTCGACGTTATGCACGTTCACCAGCGGGTCTGCGAACCAGCGCTGCATCGCGGTACGTGCGCCCAGCCAGTCGGCGCGACCAAAGCGGCCGAAGTACGGGTGCTGCCTGGCTTTCGGGCAGGCTGCGGTGCCTTCGCGGCTGTCCCCTTCAATGCAGCCATTGTAATTACGAATGGCCTCTACGCGCTCGACCACGCTACCGGGCGAAAGTATGCCGTCTTCGTAGTTCCAGCCGTTGGCCGAGCCGTCGGCGGCGGTCAGGTCCCACTTGGGCAGGTGGATGTGCTGGCCGATCACGTCGGTCGGGGTGCGCACCTGGTAATCGTCCATCTCATAGATGTTCGGGATCAGGTTGGTGTGCTGGTACATCGCGCAGTCGAAGGTGTTCATGCGCATCACCAGCGGCTCTGGCGGGCGCTGCTTGGTAATGACCGGCCAGGCGTCTTCCCACAGGGCAATGATGCGTGCCTGCGGGAAGTGGTAGCCCACTTTGTTGTACACCGCGTCGAACTGGATGTTGGCCCCTTTGTAGATGCGTGGGCGGTCGGCAGTGAAGGCCGAGGCGCCACGGAAGTTCACGCCCGTCAGGCTCTCTCCACTGTTGAACTCCCCAACCCCGGAAGACTGGGTCAGGCGTTTTCCACGGTCATCCATGCATGGCTCGTAGTACGGCGCACCTGCAGTCGGCAACGCGCCGTTGGTGCGGAACGCCTTGGCCACCGGCTGGCTGCCGGGGATCAATGCATAGCTGGGGTGTTCAGCCATGGCGTGGAACTGCATGGCGGCCTGCTCGACATCGGTGCCCTCTTCCGGCAGGTAAATGGGCTTGGCCTTGTGCACGACCTTGGTGAAGTCCAGTTTGGTGGTGGTGGTCTCCGCCACGCCACCGGCGGACACACCGTCCAGTGCATGGCGGCCAAGGCCGCCGTCCCAGCCATCGACCTGGTTCGCATCCAGGTTGGCCCACAGGGCTTTACCACTGTCTTTCAGTTGCCGGGCCAGGGCCGGGTCGAGCATGTCCAGGGGCGGGGTTGGCGGGCGGTTGCCCACGCTGCTTTCCATGCCACCGATCCAGAACGGGTAGCCTGGGTTTTTCAGCGTGCCGTCGGCGTTGCGGTTGGCCTCGGTGCGGTCGACCAGTGCCAGCGAGCCCACGGCCTTGCGCACGGGCGCCTCGCTGGCGTGGTCGTCATCACCCTCGTCTTCGTGGTCATCATCGTTGGCGGCAACCAACGCTTCGGAGAGCTTGGGCACGACCACGACTTTGCCGGGCATGGGCGCCATGGCCTTGCCGGGCAACGGCACGATGGCCGGAATCGGCGTACCGGCAACGATCTCGCCATCGGGCAGGGCCCGGGCGCCAGCGGCCGGCTTACCGCTACGCAGGGCGAACGGGGTACTGTGGAAGCCATTCTCGCCCTGCCCGCTCACCTCCAGCCGCGTGCCTTCCTCGAACACGTCATGTACTCGCCACATGGCCCACATGCCCTGGGCGAAGTGCGGGTAGAAGTGACAGTGGTAAATGGCATCGCCGGCAACGCGGTTGCGGTTGCCCGAACCACCGTTGGCGATTTCGTAGGTGTAGCCGACACCGGCGCCGATGCCTTGGGCATCGATGTAGTCGGAGTTGTCGTCATTGGGGTTGAACAGCCACTGGTGGCCGTGCAAGTGGAAGATGTGCTGCTCGTGCCCGTTGTGGGTGTTGCGGAACTTGGTGAAGTCACCGATATAGCTGTGGTGCACATTAGCAGGCTCTGAAGGGTAAAGAGCCATGCTGGCCTTGACCCCGACGGCGCTGGCCGGTGGCACCTCGCCCGGACGGATGTGTTCCAGGCCGACGTTGGCCGGTACATCCACCAGGGTGCCTATGTCGCCGACTGTGTGGGCGCTGAGGAAGAACTCTTCATAAGCACACGACAGGCAGTCGTGCATCGGGCCCACCCCCAAGCGGTTGGCCACCACTTCGGCACCCATGCCACCAGAGCCGTAATTGATCATGAACGAATCGCGCGCCGGCTCCAGCACGTGGCCCATCACAGGGTCGGCCCAGTAGCCAGGGAAGGCCTGGGTACCGGCAACCTCGTCGGCGAACTGCGAGGCGAAATCACGGAACGCTTCCAGTCGGTTGGGCAGCGCCGGGTTGCGTTTGCCCGCGCTTTCCAGCGGGTAAGTGGATTTTGGGAAGCTGCCGTCGGGGTTGGGGCCCATGACGATGGCATCGGTTTCGCTGCTGATGATCTCGTTGCCGTTGACCATGGCAATGATCGGTTTGCCGGCCTTGCCTTCGGCGATCCACGGTTCGACCTGCGGATAACGGGCTTCGTAATCGATCACGGGCTGGCCGGTGGCGGTTCGACCCGTGGTGGCCAGGCGCATTTCTTCTTCAGTGAGGGTGTTGCGGTAGGTACGGCCCAGTTTGGGCACGACCACCACCTGGCCGAACAGGCCGTTGGAGACGTTGCCCGCCGTGCCCTCGCCGCCGAACGTAGCGGCTTTGCTGGTGGCGGCGAAGGCCCCTTCGCGCTCGGCATACAAGGTGTAGCTGCGGGTGCTGCCGGGGCTGACGAAGAAGTTGCCGTTACGCCCGGTATAGGCGGAAATATCGGCAATGCTGTTCACCGCCTGCATCCCGTTGACCTGGAAGCCGACCATGCGCTCGGCCACCTGCTCGTCGGCGACAAAGCCCTCGCCGCCTTCGTTTTCAACCTCCGGCCCCTCTTCCTCACCCTCGGGCTCTTCAGCCTCGATACCGTGCTTGTTGGGGTTCGCCTTGTAATCCAGCAGGTTGGTCAGGTTGACCGTCAGGCAGTCACCGGCCGCCACGCGCAGCACGATAGGCCGCGGGCGCTTGTCCGGGCGCAGGGTGACCTTGCCCGGTACCGCGGCCCCGCCCTTGCTGAGGGGGACCTGCTTGTCGTCCACCACGTCCTCACGGAGGGCAAACATCATGCCGTTGGCGTTTTGCGCGCCAAGGCGGTTGAACATCAGTGGCTGGTCCAGTGCCACCACGTTGGCGACCAGGGTGCGCTGGCACTGCACAGCCGCCTCGCTGGTTGCTTCCCAGCCAAGCAAGGCCAGTACAAGTGATGACAGGATGGGGCCTTTGAGCGGCGTCGACATGCTGCACCTCCGGGACACAGGATCTCTGCGGGGAGCTGGAGCAAGGTGTGTGCCAGAAGAAAAGTTCAATATTAATCAATAACTTGTACGATCAACCGCAACGGATTGGGGAGGATCCCCCAGCAGGTTCCCCCGAATCGGGGGACGGAATCCCGTGGGGGCAAAGGCAGCTTCACAAGCGCGCGCTGGCCTCACACAAGGTAAAAACGCACGGTACCCTTGCACAATTGTCGATTGTGCAAGGCAAATTCGCATGCCAGGATCCTGCGATCCTCCAGCGAACTCCAGACTTCACTTGGAAAATCAATAACAAAGCAGGGAGAACGCAATGACTGCACACGCTCATACCCCGGCAGCAACCGACCATGTACTGGCCGAGGTCCGCAACCAGATCGGCCACCTGACCCTGAACCGCCCAGCCGGTCTCAATGCCCTGACCCTGGACATGGTGCGCAGCCTGCGTCAGCACCTGGACCAATGGGCCGACAACCCGCAGGTACGCGCCGTGGTCCTGCGCGGCGAAGGCCCCAAGGGGTTCTGTGCCGGTGGCGATATCCGCTCGCTGTACGACAGCTTCAAGGCCGGCGACACGCTGCATGAAACCTTTTTCGTCGAAGAGTACGCCCTCGACCTGGTCATCCACCGCTACCGCAAGCCGATACTGGTGGTGATGGACGGCTTCACCCTCGGTGGCGGCATGGGCCTTGCCCAGGGCTGCGACCTGCGCGTGGTCACCGAGCGCAGCCGGCTGGGCATGCCCGAGGTCGGCATCGGCTACTTCCCGGACGTGGGCGGCAGCTACTTCCTCTCGCGCATCCCCGGCGAGCTCGGCATCTACCTGGGTGTCAGCGGTGCCCAGATCCAGGCGGCCGACGCCTTGTATTGCGGCCTGGCCGACTGGTACCTGGCCAGCGACCAGCTCGCCGCCCTCGACCAGGGCCTCGACCAGCTCGACTTCAGCGACCACCCGCTCAAGGACCTGCAAAACCTGCTGGCCAGGCTCGGTACCCAGGTACTGGATGACGCGCCACTGGAAAAGCTGCGCCCGGCCATCGACCACTTCTTCGCCCTGCCCGACCTGCCAGCCATCGTCGAGCAACTGCGTGCGGTGAGCCTTGGCGACAGCCACGCCTGGGCGGTGGCCACCGCCGATCAGCTGGAAACCCGCTCGCCTCTGGCCATGGCGGTTACGCTGGAGATGCTGCGCCGGGGGCGCGAGCTGGGCATTGACGACTGCTTTGCCATGGAACTGCACCTGGACCGCCAGTGGTTCCAGCACGGCGACATCATCGAAGGCGTGCGTGCCCTGATCATCGACAAGGACAAGCAGCCCCGCTGGAACCCGCCGACCCTGGCCGCGCTGCAAAGCCAGCGGGTCGAACAATTCTTCGAAGGCCTGTGAGCCCGGGAGTACACAGATGCAAGACCTCGAACTGAGCGAAGAACAGATCATGATCCGCGACATGGCCCGGGACTTTGCCCGCGGCGAAATCGCACCCCATGCCCAGGCCTGGGAAAAGGCCGGCTGGATCGATGATGGCGTGGTGCGCAAGATGGGCGAACTGGGCCTGTTGGGCATGGTGGTGCCCGAGGACTTCGGCGGCAGCTACACCGACTATGTCGCCTATGCCCTGGCCGTGGAAGAGATCTCCGCCGGCTGCGGCGCCACCGGGGCGATGATGAGCATCCACAACTCGGTAGGTTGCGGCCCGCTGCTGGCCTACGGCACCGCCGAACAGCAACAGCAGTGGCTGCCTCGCCTGGCCAGCGGCGAGGTGATTGGCTGCTTCTGCCTGACCGAGCCACAGGCCGGCTCCGAGGCGCACAACCTGCGCACCCGCGCCGAGCTGGTGGATGGCCAGTGGGTCATCAACGGTGCCAAGCAGTTCGTCAGCAATGCCCGCCGTGCCGGCCTGGCGATCGTCTTCGCAGTGACCGACCCGGAGCTGGGCAAGAAAGGCCTGTCGGCGTTCCTGGTGCCCACCGACAACCCTGGGTTCAAGGTTGACCGCAGCGAACACAAGATGGGCATTCGCGCCTCCGACACCTGCGCGGTCACCTTCGACAACTGCCGCATTCCTGCCGCCAATATCCTCGGTGAGCGTGGCAAGGGCCTGGCCATTGCCCTGTCCAACCTCGAAGGCGGCCGTATCGGCATTGCCGCCCAGGCCTTGGGCATCGCCCGTGCCGCATTCGAAGCGGCGCTGGTCTACTCGCGTGACCGCATACAGTTTGGCAAGCCGATCAACGAACACCAGAGCATTGCCAACCTGCTGGCCGACATGCAGGTGCAGGTGAACGCCGCACGTTTGCTGATCCTGCATGCCGCCCGCCTGCGCAGCGCCGGCAAGCCGTGCCTGTCGGAAGCGTCACAGGCCAAGCTGTTCGCTTCGGAAATGGCCGAGCGGGTGTGCTCGATGGCAATCCAGGTGCATGGTGGGTACGGTTATCTGGAAGATTACCCGGTGGAGCGCTACTACCGGGATGCGCGGATTACCCAGATCTATGAAGGGTCGAGCGAGATCCAGCGGATGCTGATTGCGCGGGAATTGAAAAACTATCCGCTGTAACGCAAAGGCAACGCGGTTTTTGGGGGAGCGGGCGACGCGGTGGAGGGCACCGGCTTTGCCGGTGTTCGCGGGCGCGCCCGCTCCCACAGGAATGTCACCGCGGCAAACTTCTCGCCTCAGCGCCAATACCGCGCATCATCCACCACCCTGGCATGCCCCTCGAACAGCGCCGGCAACTGCTCCTTGAGGTAGTCGATCCAGGTGCGCACCTTGGCGTCCAGGTAGTGGCGTGACGGATACATCGCATACAGCGCACTCTCCCTCAACCGATACGGTGCCAACAACCGGCGCAAGCGCCCCTGCTCGATCGCCTCGCTGGCGGTGTAGAACGGCAGCAGGCCAATGCCCATGCCCAGCTCGCTGGCCACCAGCATGGCGTCGGCGACGTTGGTAGAGAAACTGTCGTTTGGCGCGATCACGCACTGGTCAACCCCTTGCGGGAACACCCAGTCGCCTTCGTACATCGGGTAAGCCATGCGCAGGCAGCGATGGCCGTGCAAGTCTTCGGGGCGCTCCGGTACACCGTGGGTGTCCAGGTAGCCGGGGGCCGCGCAGGGGATGCTGAAAATATTGCCCAGCGGCACAGCGATCAGTTGCGAATCCGGCAGCGCACCGTCCACGGTGATCACCACGTCATGCCCTTCGGCCAGCGGGTCGGGGTTGCGCTGCGACAGCGTCAGCTCGATCACCACTTCCGGGTAAAGCATGTTGTAGCCGGCCACCAGCGGCATCAGCAACAGCCCCATGCCGTGCGGGCAGTGCAAACGCAGATGGCCGCGAGGCGTAAGGTGCGCCCCTCGCGCCTCGCCCACGGCTTCTTCGGTCAGCAGCATGATCTGCCGCGCACGCTCCAGAAACCGCTCACCCGCCTCGCTCATGCGCAGGCGCCGGGTGGTGCGGTGCAGCAGGCGGGTCTGCAGCTGGTTCTCCAGCTCGGCGACGATGCGCGAAACCTGCGCTGCAGAAATATCCAGAGCATTGGCAGCTGCAGCGAAGCTGCCACATTCCACCACCCGGGTGAAGGTACGCATGGCATGCAGCATGTCCATGAAGGGGTGCTCCTTGTTTTATTCCTGCATTAAAGGCAGGAATCTATCACGGTTTAGCCCATTTATTGTGGATGACCAATGAATAGATCATTAGCCATCCATTAAAAAAGGAGCCTGTCATGAAACGCTCGATCGCCGTCCTTGCCATTACCGCTGCCTTCGCCTCGTTCGGTGCTTTTGCCGATGCAGGCAATAACCAGCCAGTCAGCAGCCAATATGAATACGGCATGCCGCTGGACGTGGCCAAGGTCATCTCCATCACGCCAGCCAGCAACGCCGCTGACTGCCAAGTGGGCACCGCGCACATGGTGTACGTCGACCATCAGGGCCAGAAGCGCGAAATCGACTACCGGGAAATGGGCAACTGCTCGCAGCAGTGAGTCAGGCCAGCACCTGGGTGATCCAGCCCACTTGCTGATTGAAATAGTCGATCTTCGCCTGAGGCACCGCATCGCGGGCCCGCTGGAAATTGGCCAGGGTCTGCTGCTTCTGCCGCAGCATGCGCCGCCACTTGACTACAAACGCCTCGCTTTTTTCCTGCATCAACACGGGGCCGAAGTACAGCTGTTCAGCGCTATACACCCCCCTGCCCGGCTCGGCGACGATGATTTCGTAGTCGAAGCGGTTCTCCCGCAGCAGCTCTTCGCTGACAATCTGGTAGCCATTGCCCGCCAGCCACTGGCGCAGTTCGCGCTCACCGCCATTGGGTTGCAGTACCAGGCGCGTGACGCCGCCAAGGCGCTGCTTGCCAGCCTCGAGGATCTCGCACATGGTGTCCCCGCCCATCCCGCAGATGCTCACCACCGAGATACGGTCTTGCGGCTCGACCGCTGCCAGCCCATCGGCCAGGCGCACGGTTACCTGCTCTTGCAGGCCGTTTCTGCGCACATTGCGCTGGGCCGAGGCGAACGGCGTCTGTGCCACTTCACCCGCTACAGCGGCCTCGAGTACGCCACGCAGCATCAAGGCCACCGGCAGGTAGCCGTGGTCCGAGCCAATGTCGGCCAGGCGCGCCCCCTGCGGTACATGGGCGGCCACGCGCTCCAGGCGCCTGGACAAAGTCTGTTCGTTCAACGTAAACCTCTGGTTTTGCAATCGCCCGCGATTCTGACGGCGAACGCCGCGCATTTCAAACGCCGAGGCACCCTCGACCGGGCTGGTGTGCTCGCGTAGGCTTGCCGTTTTCCTTCCGTTGCAAGGCAGACACACCATGGCACATGCAGACATCATCTACACCCCGGACCCGGACGCCGAGTCGATTTCCTCGGACGTTGCCGAGTACAACGGCGTGCTGGTCACCACACAAATCCCGACTCACGCCGACGGCAGCCTGGAACTGGGCGGCATCGTCGAGCAGAGCGAATGCACCCTGCAGGCGCTGAAAGTGGCCCTGGAAAAGGCCGGTAGCGGTATGGACCGCGTGCTGCACCTGACCATCTACCTGACCGACATGGCCGACCGCGCGGCGTTCAACGAGGTGTACCAGCGCTTCTTCAGCAAGCCCTGGCCGGTGCGTGCGGCGGTGGGTGTGGCTTCACTGGCCTTTGAAGGCATGCGTGTGGAAGTGACGGCGATGGCTGCCAAGCGCTGAGCTGCGCTTGTGGGGGGGCGCCGCGCCCCGACATCGCTGATTGGTCGCAAAATCGCCGGGGCCGCTCTGCGGCCCTTTCGCGACGCTAGGCCGCTCCCACAGTTGCGCGTACCCGCAGCCAATCCCGCACCTCTCGGCACCCCAATGATGCCGCCAGCCCGTTTCACCGCTACAATGCCCGCCTAAACCGTGACAGCCCGAAAATATAACGACATGTCCCTTCCAAAGAATCACCTGGAACTGCTCAGCCCTGCCCGTGACGTGGCCATCGCCCGTGAAGCGATCCTGCACGGCGCTGACGCCATCTATATCGGCGGCCCGAGCTTCGGCGCGCGCCATAACGCCTGCAACGAAGTCAGCGATATCGCCGAGCTGGTCGAGTTCGCCCATCGCTACCATGCACGCGTGTTCACCACCATCAACACCATCCTGCACGACAACGAGCTGGAACCGGCGCGCAAGCTGATTCACCAGCTGTACGATGCCGGCGTTGACGCGCTGATCGTGCAGGACCTTGGGGTGATGGAGCTGGACATCCCGCCAATCGAGCTGCATGCCAGCACCCAGACCGACATCCGCACCCTGGAACGGGCCAAGTTCCTCGACCAGGCCGGGTTCTCGCAACTGGTACTGGCGCGGGAGCTGAACCTGCAGCAAATCCGCGCCATCGCCGCCGAAACCGATGCCGCCATCGAGTTCTTCATCCACGGCGCGCTGTGCGTGGCGTTCTCTGGCCAATGCAACATTTCCCATGCGCAGACCGGCCGCAGCGCCAACCGTGGTGATTGCTCGCAAGCCTGCCGCCTGCCCTACACGCTGAAAGATGACCAGGGCCGCGTGGTTGCGTTCGAGAAACACCTGCTGTCGATGAAGGACAACAACCAGACCGCCAACCTGGCTGACCTGGTCGATGCCGGCGTGCGCTCGTTCAAGATCGAGGGCCGCTACAAGGACATGGGCTATGTGAAGAACATCACCGCCCATTACCGCAAAGAGCTCGATGCCATCCTTGAAGACCGCCCTCAGTACGCCCGCGCGTCCAGTGGCCGTACCCAACACTTCTTCCTGCCCGACCCGGATAAAACCTTCCACCGCGGCAGCACCGACTACTTCGTGACCGACCGCAAGGTCGATATCGGCGCCTTCGACTCGCCAACCTTCACCGGCCTGCCGGTGGGCGTAGTGGAAAAGGTCGGCAAGCGTGACATGCAAGTGGTCACCGACGTACCGCTGACCAACGGCGACGGCCTCAATGTGCTGGTCAAGCGCGAAGTGGTGGGCTTCCGCGCCAACATCGCCGAACCGCGTGGCGAATTCGAAGAAGACGGCCAGAAGCGCTACCGCTATCGCGTCGAGCCCAACGAAATGCCCGAAGGCCTGCACAAGCTGCGGCCCAACCACCCGCTGTCGCGCAACCTCGACCACAACTGGCAACAGGCCCTGCAACGCACCTCCTCCGAACGCCGGGTCGGCGTGGAGTGG
This sequence comes from Pseudomonas sp. yb_2, assembly GCF_043103905.1. Lineage (NCBI taxonomy): Bacteria > Pseudomonadati > Pseudomonadota > Gammaproteobacteria > Pseudomonadales > Pseudomonadaceae > Pseudomonas > Pseudomonas sp. yb_2. The sequence continues at coordinate 101,124 of NZ_JBICKH010000034.1, forward strand.
CACGCGGTCCTGCGCGAGCAGCGCTTGATGCTTACCCTCAGCAGTGAAGAAGGCGTGAGCGTGCAGGTGGCCCTGGACGGCCCATTCGGCGTAGCCAACAAGCCGCAGCAGGCACTGGAGCAGTTGCACGACCTGCTCGGCCAGCTGGGCACCACCCTGTACCACGCCGACCGTATCGAACTGGATGCCCCACAGGCGTACTTCATTCCCAACTCGCAGCTCAAGGCCCTGCGCCGCGAAGCCATCGAGGCACTGACTGCAGCACGCGTGCAGGCGCATCCGCGTGGCGGGCGCAAGGCCGAGACCACGCCACCGCCGGTGTACCCCGAGTCGCACCTGTCGTTCCTGGCCAACGTATACAACCAGAAGGCCCGCGACTTCTACCACCGCCACGGTGTGCAACTGATCGATGCGGCCTATGAAGCGCATGAAGAACACGGCGAAGTGCCGGTGATGATCACCAAGCACTGCCTGCGCTTCTCCTTCAACCTGTGCCCCAAGCAGGCCAAGGGCGTGACCGGCGTGCGTACCAAGGTGGCACCGATGCAGCTGATTCAGGGTGACGAAGTACTGACCCTGAAGTTTGACTGCAAGCCGTGCGAGATGCATGTGATCGGCAAGATGAAGAGCCACATCATCGACCTGCCGACCCCGGGCAGCGCGGTGGCCCAGGTGGTGGGGCATATCAGCCCCGAAGACTTGCTCAAGACCATCCCACGCGGACCGCACTGAGTTCGCCGGGCAGGGCCTCTTGGCCGCTAAACCGATGTGTGTCCACCCCGATCAGGTGTAGGAGCGGGTTTACCCGCGAATACGGTAGCCGCGACAATGGTGAACGGCAGGTGGACATTGGCTAGCAGGCCCGGCTCTTTCGCGGGTAAACCCGCTCCTACAGGGGCTTGTGGTTTCCCTTTGAGAGCGCCGCTCAGCGTATCTGGTGCTTGTGCAACAACCGATAGAACGTCGGCCGAGAAATGCCCAGCACCTTGGCCGCCACGCTCAGGTTGTCGCTGTGCCGGTTGAGCACATCGCACAGTGCCTGGCGCTCGGCGCGCTGCTTGTATTCTTCCAGCGTGCCCAGCGGTTGTTGTTCCGGGTCGAGCAGCTGCAACCCCAGGTCTTGCGCCTCGATCTGCCGCCCTTCAGCCAACACCAACCCCCGGCGCACGCGGTTGGCCAGTTCGCGCACATTGCCCGGCCAGTCATGCCGCCCCATCGCCGCCAGGGCATGGTCGCTGAACGACCGTGGCCGACGCCCGGTCTCCACGCTGTAGAAATGGGCAAAATGGTTGGCCAGCATCGACAGGTCACCATGCCGGTCGCGCAACGGCGCGGTCACCACCTGCAAGACGTTCAGGCGGTAATACAGGTCTTCGCGGAAACGCCCTTGCTCGATGGCCCGCTCAAGGTCCACATGGGTGGCCGCCAGCACCCGTACATCCACCGGTATGGGCTGGCTGCCACCCACCCGCTCGATGTGCTTCTCCTGCAAGAAACGCAGCAAGTTGGCCTGCAATTCCAACGGCAGGTCGCCGATTTCATCAAGAAACAATGTGCCGCCATCGGCCGCTTCGATACGCCCGGTCTTGCGCTGGTGAGCACCGGTAAAGGCGCCCTTCTCATGGCCGAACAGTTCGGACTGGATCAAGTGCTCGGGGATCGCCCCGCAGTTGATCGCGATGAACGGCTGCTCGCTGCGTTGCGACTGGCGGTGCAGGGTGCGCGCCACCAGTTCTTTGCCGGTGCCGCTCTCACCGCGGATCAGCACCGGCGATTCGGTGGGTGCCAGTTTACCCAGCAACTTGCGCAACTCGCGGATAGGCCGGCTTTCGCCGAGCAACTCATGGGTCGTCTCATCGACCTTGACGGCCCCCTTGCCGCGCAAGCGCGCCATGCCGAAGGCCCGGCCCAGGGTTACCTGCACGCGGGAGACGTCGAACGGCAGGGTATGGAAGTCGAAAAACCACTCACACACAAAATCACCGAACGCCGGCATGCGCAGCTGGTCGGCGCTGAGCACGGCAATCCATTCGGTGTTGCTGCGCTTGATCATGTCCTTGACCGCGTCCGGGTGCCTCAGGTGCGAAGCCTGCAAACGCAATAACCCGACATCGCACGTGTGGTCCAACGCGGCCCCGAGCATACAGCTGTCCACATCCCACCCTGCGTTGCGCAGGCCAGGTAACAAGCGGTGACAATCGTCGCAGGGGTCGACGATAAGCAAACGGCGTTGAGCGGCAGGCTGCTGCATGACCGATCCTTGGCGCCAGTTTTTGGTTTTTTGAAATAAAACAGCAAGTTGTGGCGCCCGTTTAACAGTAGCAACGAAGTTGACGGTGCCCAGTACCGTCTGTCTGCCGAATCATTTTTTTACAAACCGCCACGGGAATTTTCGCACTTTATCGACATCACATGGCGGCGCAGGCAAGAACAGTGTCGACCCTGAAAAAAAATTTACAGCCAATGTGTGACTTACCCACGAACAACGAGCATCAGTAGACATAACCCCGCGCTGCACTTCGCGATCAATGAGGCGACTTTGAAGCAACGCGGACTTCACTTCGATGTTTGGGACCATAGAGAGACCGAACCATGAATGCCCCGCTCCGTGTCAACGAAGCACTGCTGATTGCCGACCACGCCTTCGAACCTTTCCAGTGCGTAGCCTGGGATGCACCCAACGGTACTGGTGAACTGAGCCTGGCAGTGATCGACCGGACCAGCACCCGCATCGGCGCCAAGCAAGTGTCGTCGCGCATCTACTCCGACCCGGCCCAGTGGGCCAGCCTGATCGAAGAAGTGCGCGCCGAATTGTGTGAAAAGGGCTACGACCTGCAACCGTGGTCGATGCCGAAGTAATATCGACCAGCACAACAAGTGCGTGCATGGTCACGCACTTGTACAACTTCTCTGTTGCTGTTGTGGCAACTTTCCCAATTGCGACAAAGTGTCGCAACCTGCCAGTTCAATCCATCACCCTGAATTGTTGCAAGTGCTGGTAATCAGCCTGCAATTGTTCTGCCAGACGCTGCGCGCGTCCCAGGCGCACGGGCGCCAGTTCCATATCGACCAACAACGTGGCGCACGGCATCGGCTGCACGGTATTGCTGTGCTGCAGGCGACCGTCGGTGAACACCAGGCAACGCAAGGCCTCTTGCGGATGGGCTCGCTGCCGCGCCTGTAGCCAGTGCCGCGCCTGTTCCAGTGCGGCGATCAGCGGCGTGCCCCCACCTGCTCCCAAGGCCTGCAGCCAGGGTTGCAAGGCAGCGGATGCCTTCAGCCCGTGGCGCTGCCACTGTGGTGTGCGCCCGCTGGCAGTCAGCAGGGCCAGGCGGGCGCGTTGTCGATAGGCTTGGTCGAACAACGCCGCCAGCAGCCCTTTGGTCTGCGCCAGCGCCTGATGGCGCCGGGTTGAAGCCGAGGCATCGACGATCACCAGCCACAACTCAGCAGGCCTGCCTTGGCGCTGCTGCCAGCACAGGTCCTGTCGCTGGCGTGGCCGTCCTTTGAGCAAGGTCGGCAGCCAGGCTACCCGGCCGGCCGCCGCATTTCGCACGAGGCCACGGCGGGTACCGTTCTGCTTGCCTATGCCCGCTCTGGCATCCGCCCCTTTGGCTGGTGGCTGGGGGATGCTCAGGGCTTTTTTGCCCAGTTTGGCACCTCACGGCGGGCGCCGCTGGCCACCGGCTGTGCCGGTAATGCCCCCCAGTCGCCCTGCCCACCCTGTTCGCCCGGGTTGCCGGCACCAGGCTGCTGGTCAGGCGGCTGTGGCGCCGACGGCGGGTTGGCCTGGGGCGTCATACGGCGGCGATGGCGCAAGGCGAATTCGGCCACCGCCTCGACATCCACTTCTTCGATAGCTGCAGCCCCCCGCCAGGCACAGTGGGCGCGCGCAGCGCGCAGCCACACCAGGTCGGCGCGCAGGCCGTCCACGCCGGCGGCGTAGCAGCGCTCGGTAATCCAGGCCAGCGCCTGGTCATCCAGGGCAATGTCGGCCAGGGCCTGGCGCGCCGCCTGGCAGCGCTCGCGCAGTTGCGCCTGGGCCTGGGCCCAGTGTGCGCAGAACGCCTGAGGGTCACTGTCGAAGGCCAGGCGGCGGCGAATGATCTGCTGCCGGGCCTCGGGCTCCGGCAAGCCCTCCAGCGCCACGTTCAGGCCAAACCGGTCGAGCAACTGCGGGCGCAGTTCGCCCTCTTCCGGGTTCATGGTGCCGATCAGTACGAAGCGGGCGCTGTGCCGGTGCGAGATACCGTCACGCTCGACGCGGTTTGTGCCGCTGGCAGCCACGTCAAGCAACAGATCGACCAAGGTGTCGGGCAGCAGGTTGACCTCATCGACATACAGCACACCGCCGTCGGCCTGGGCCAGCACGCCCGGGGAAAACTGCGCCTTGCCCTGCCCCAGCGCGGCATCCAGGTCGAGGGTGCCGACCAGCCGCTCTTCACTGGCGCCCAATGGCAAGGTGACGAACGGGCCTTCGCCAAGCAGGTCGGCCAGGCCACGGGCCAGGGTGCTCTTGGCCATGCCACGCGGCCCTTCGATCAACACACCACCGATCCTGGGGTCGATAGCGGTCAGGCACAGCGCCAGCTTGAGGTCGTCTGCACCGACCACGGCCGCCAGCGGAAATTGTACGGGTTCACTCATTTCAAGCCTGTTCCTCGCCATCGAGCAGTTGGTCCTCAAGGGCTTCGCGGTAGTCGCCCGGCGCCTGCCACAAGCCGCGCTGCTGGGCCTCCAGCAGGCGCTCGGTGAGGTCGCGCAGGGCCTCGGGGTTGTGCTCGCGCATGAAATCGCGGGTCGCCGGGTCGAGCACATAGGCATCGGCCAGCCCCTGGTAATGATGGTCGTCGATCAGGTGCGTGGTGGCGTCGAAGGCGAACAGGTTGTCGACTGTCGCGGCCATCTCGAAGGCACCCTTGTAGCCGTGACGCTTGACCCCGTCGATCCACTTGGGATTGAGCGCGCGCGCGCGGATCACCCGGTTCAGCTCTTCCTTGAGGGTACGGATGCGCGGTCGGTCGGCCTGGCTGTGGTCGCCATGGTAGCTGGCCACCACCGCCCCGGACAGGGTTTCCGAGGCCGCCAGCATGCCGCCCTGGAACTGGTAGTAATCGTTGGAATCGAGCAGGTCGTGCTCGTGGTTGTCCTGGTTCTGCAGCACCGCCTGCACCTTGGCCAGGCGCTGGGCGAACTGGGTGCGGGCCGGGGTGCCGTCGTCGCTGCCGCCGTAGGCATAGCCGCCGTGGTTGAGGTAGACCTCTGCCAGGTCGTCGCGGCTGTGCCACAAACGCCCGTCGATGGCGTTCTGCACCCCGGCACCGTAAGCGCCCGGTTTGGCACCGAACACCCGCCAGCCAGCCTGGCGTACGGCCTGCTCGGCATCCACGCCTTGAGCCTGCAGCGCGGCCCGCTCGCTGCGCACGCGGGCAGCCAGGGGGTTGAGGTCGTCAGGTTCGTCCAGCGCGGCCACGGCCTGCACGGCGGCGTCGAACAGGCGGATCAGGTTACCGAAGGCATCGCGGAAGAAGCCGGAAACGCGCAAGGTCACGTCCACCCTGGGGCGGTCGAGCAGGCTCAACGGCAAGATTTCGAAGTCGTCGACGCGCTGGCTGCCGGTGGCCCAGACAGGCCGCACGCCCATCAGCGCCATGGCCTGCGCGATGTCGTCGCCGCCGGTGCGCATGGTCGCCGTGCCCCACACCGACAGGCCGAGCTGACGCAAATGATCGCCGTGGTCCTGCAGATGGCGCTCGAGGATCAGGCTGGCCGAGGCGAAGCCCAGGCGCCAGGCTGTGGTGGTGGGCAGGTTGCGCACATCCACGGTATAGAAGTTGCGGCCAGTGGGCAGCACATCGAGGCGCCCTCGGCTAGGCGCACCACTGGGGCCGGCGGGCACGAAGCGCCCGGCCAGTGCCGCCAGCAGGCCATGCATTTCCGCCGTGCCGCAGGCGTCCAGGCTGGGTGCGACCGCTTCACGCAGGGCCTGCACTACAGCGTGCACCGGTTGCCACTCACTCAGGTCGGGTAACTGTGCCGTGCCCTCCAATGCCTGCCCGATCACCTGCAGTGCCAGCAGCTCAAGGCGCTCGCGGGTGTCGCCACAGGTGCGCCAAGGTTCATTGCTCATGGCCTGCAGCTGTTCAGGGCGTATGCCCTGCCACGGCTGCCCAAGGTCGCAGTCGAGCGGGTCCCAGCCCGGCACCAGTGCTTTGGCCAAAGCCCGCAGCAGGCTGGCATTACCCCCACGACCGTCGCCACGCTCGACCCGCAACAACGCCAGCAGCGTATCCAGGCGTAGCCGCCCTTCAGGTGACTGACCAAACACGTGCAGGCCATCGCGAATTTGCGACTCCTTCAGGTCGCACAGGTAGGTATCCAGACGTGGCAGCCATAGTGCCGCATCGTCCAGTTGCCCTTCCAGTTGCAATTCACGGTCGATGTGGTTGGCCTTGACCAGCTCGAGGATGTCACGCTGCAACTCGCGGGCACGTCGAGGGTCGAGCAACTGCGCTTCATAGAACTCGTCGGCCAGTTGTTCCAGGTGGCGCAGCGGGCCATAGGTTTCGGCACGGGTCAGCGGCGGCATCAGGTGGTCAATGATCACCGCCTGGGTGCGGCGCTTGGCCTGGGCACCCTCGCCCGGGTCGTTGACGATGAACGGGTAGATGTTCGGCAGCGGACCCAGCAGCGCGTCCGGCCAGCACTGCGCCGACAGCCCGACGCCTTTGCCCGGCAGCCATTCGAGATTGCCATGCTTGCCAACGTGGATCACCGCATCGGCGGCAAATGCGTGACGCAGCCAGAAGTGAAATGCCAGGTAGCCATGCGGTGGCACCAGGTCAGGGTCGTGATACACCGCGCTAGGGTCGACCTGATAGCCCCGCGCCGGCTGGATACCGACGAAGGTCAAGCCAAAGCGCAGGCCGGCAACCATCAGCCGGCCGCTGCGGAACATCGGGTCCTGTTCGGGCGGCCCCCAGCGTTCCAGTACTGCCTGGCGGTTGGCCTGCGGCAGGCGCTCGAAGGCCACCTGGTAATCGGCCAGGCTCAGGCTCTGGGCACAGGGACGCTGGTCGAGATGGTCGAGGTCGTTGGTCACGCCACCGAGCAGCTGGTGGATCAGTTGCGTACCGCTGCCCGGCAACTCGGCCAGCGGATAGCCTTCGGCCTGCAGCGCCTTGAGGATGTTGAGTGCGGCGGCGGGCGTGTCCAGGCCGACGCCATTGCCAATGCGGCCATCGCGAGTCGGGTAGTTGGCCAGCACCAGGGCCACACGCTTCTGGGCATTGGGCAGGCGGGCCAGCTCGACCCAGCGGCGGGCCAGCTCGGCGACAAAGTCCATGCGCTCGGGGTGGGCGCGGTAGCAGACAACGTCGGACTGGCTGCGCTCGCTGCGCCAGGCCATGTCCTTGAAGCTGACCGGGCGCGTGATAATGCGCCCGTCCAGCTCCGGCAATGCAATGTGCATGGCCAGGTCGCGCGCGCCCAGGCCCTGCTCGCTGGCTTCCCAGCCAGGCTGGTTGTCCTGCGCACAGATGGCCTGCAGCACCGGGATGTCGCGGCGAAACGGGCGCAGGTTGGGGCGCTCGGGGCTGGACAAGGCGAAACCGGTGGTATTGACCAGCACTTCGGCGCCGACCTCGTCCAGCCAGGCTTCGACCTGTTCCAGGCAGGCGCTTTCCTTGAGGCTGGCCACGGCGATCGGCAACGGGTTCAGGCCGGCAGCCTGCAGGCGCTGGCAGAACACGTCGATGAAGGCGGTATTGGCCGCTTGCAGGTGCGAACGGTAGAACAGCAGCGGTGCCACTGGCTGCTCGGGGTGCCAGTGTGGGTACCAGTCCTCGAGTGTCGCGCTGCCCTTGGCGGGGTGATAGACCGCCGTGCGCGGCAAAGGCTGCGGCTCGTCCCAGGCATAGTCGCGGCCCAGCCATTGGCTGGCCAGGCAGTTGAACAGGTTGATGGCGTTGGCCTTGCCGCCCTGGCGCAGGTAATGCCAAAGCCGCTCGGCCTGCTCACCGCGGACGTTGCCCAGGCTGGTCAGCTCCGGGTCCGGGCGGTCATCGCCCGGCACCAGAATCAGCTGCACGCCACGGGCGGCCAGCTCGACCAGTTGTTCGACGCCGTAGCGCCAGTAGCCAACGCCACCGTGCAGCGACACCAGGATGACCTTGGCGTGGCGCAGCACCTGGTCGACATACAGGTCGACCGAGGCATGGTTCTGCACCTGCATCGGGTTGGCCAGACGCAGGCTGGGAAAGTCTTCGGGCAATTGCTCTGCGGTGTCGGCGAGCAAGGCCAGGTGTGAATCGCCGCTGCAGAGAATCACCAGCTCGGCGGGTGTCTGGCCGAGGTCGGCAATGCTGTCATCCGGTACGAAACCACCGGGCTGAGTCCGCAGCAGGTGCATGGGTCAGGCGCCCAGCGCCTGGCGCAGGCGCGCCTCCAGCTGGGCAGCATCGAGGTCCTGGCCGATCAGCACCAGGCGGGTGATGCGCGGCTCGTCGGCGCGCCAGGCGCGGTCGAAGTGCTTGTCGAAACGGGTGCCCACGCCTTGTACCAGCAGCCGCATCGGCTTGCCCGGGATGGCGGCGAAGCCTTTGGCGCGCAGGATACCGAACTCCACCACCAACTGGGTCAATGCATCGAGCAGCAGGCTTTCGTCGGCTTCAGGCAGGTCGATGGAGATGGAGTCGAAAGCGTCGTGGTCATGATCGTCATGATCGTCGCCATCGTGGTGCGAATCGTGGTGGGTTCGGCGGCCATCGATATGCGCCTCGGACTCGGCACCCACGCCCAGCAGCACCTCCAGTGGCAGCTTGCCGCTGCTGGCCTCGATCACTTTCACCGCCGGCGGCAGTTCTTCGGCCACCTCGGCACGCACCTTGGCCAGGCCTTCGGCGTCGATCAGGTCGGCCTTGTTCAACACCACCAGGTCGGCGCTGGCCAGCTGGTCAGCGAACAGCTCGTGCAGGGGCGATTCATGGTCCAGGTTAGGGTCGAGCTTGCGCTGGGCATCGACCTGGTCCGGGTAGGCGGCAAAGGTGCCAGCGGCCACGGCCGGGCTGTCGACCACGGTAATGACCGCATCGACGGTGCAGGCGTTGCGGATTTCCGGCCACTGGAACGCTTGTACCAATGGCTTGGGCAGGGCCAGGCCGCTGGTTTCGATGAGGATGTGGTCGAGGTCGCCACGGCGGGCTACCAGCTCGCGCATCACCGGGAAGAATTCTTCCTGCACGGTGCAGCACAGGCAGCCGTTGGCCAGCTCGTACACACGGCCGCTGGCTTCTTCCTCGGTGCAACCGATGCTGCACTGCTTGAGGATTTCGCCATCGATGCCCAGTTCGCCGAATTCGTTGACGATGACCGCAATGCGGCGCCCCTGAGCGTTGTCGAGCATGTGGCGCAGCAAGGTGGTCTTGCCCGAGCCGAGGAAGCCGGTGACGATGGTGACGGGGAGCTTGGCCAGTGTTTTCATGTCGCATTGCCCTTGGCAGTGTGGCGCGGGCATGCAGGACGACAGCCGCGGGCCAGGCCGGCCGGGCTTGTTCGCCACCGGATCACCCCGCCCGGTTGAAAGTCGAAAACGTGACGAGGCAGGTCTCCTGGCTTGCACCGTTCCATGTCCCCGTTCGGGCTGGCGGGATGACGCCTTCCCGCGCGTTGGCGCAGTGGCTGTGTCGATCCGTTGTCGGTGCTTACAGTTGCGGGGGCAGCCGCGGCTTGTACCGCGTTCCCGTCTTAGCTTCGGCCAGGCCGAAGAACCTCGAAGTGGCAAGGCTACGCAGTGGCTGGCGGGTGGTCAACCATTGCTGCGGGGCCGGTCGACAACGCTGGGCGCAAGTGCGTTACAGTGGCGCCTTATCCACGGTCAAGGACGCACCATGCCCCTCGCCCCCGCCATACCTGTCCTGCGCATATTCTCGATCGACAAGGCCAAGGAGTTCTACCTCGATTTCCTGGGTTTCAGCCTGGACTGGGAGCACCGCTTCAGCCCGGACTTGCCGTTGTACATGCAGATCCACCGTGATGGCCTGATCCTGCACCTTTCAGAGCACCATGGCGATGCCTGCCCTGGCTCGACCGTGTTCGCCCGCCTCGACGACCTGCACGCGCTGGAGCGTGAATTGCAGGGTAAACAGTACGGTTTCGCCCGGCCTGAGGCCGAGCGCATGGATTGGGGCCTGCAGATGCAGGTGTGGGACCCGTTCGGCAACCGCCTGCGCTTTTGCCAACAGATCGATGACGAGGCCAACCCGTGAAGGCATTGGGCAAACGCGAAATGGGCCGCCTGGAGCGGGAGTTGGTCGCGTGCCTGACCGATGCCTGCGAAACCGCCAAGGCGGAGATTGTCGGCTTCAGTTGGCTTACCCATCGCCTCGACCCCGAGGACTTTCCGGGCAGCCTGCGTATTACCTGGGTATTCGAGCAAGAGGCCGATAAAGCCGCTGCAGTGGCGGGCGACGCAAAGGCACGTATGCTGGCACTGACCTGCCAGGCATTGGACCACGCCGGAATACAGCTGGACCATCCCGCTTGGCATGTACGCTATGACAGCGAAGAGGCCTGTGCACGGGTGCATGGCGGGGACTGGGGAAAACGCCTGCAGGGGCATTGACCCTGCGGTTTGACGATAGTATCGCTTCGCACCCTATCAATTCGTGACTGGCCGTTCCCGATCCGCCAAGGATGTATTAAGGTGGCATGGTGCGCATATAACAGCAGCCCGAGCGATCGGGCACTTGCAAGACAATGAGGGTGTCATGAGCAACGAAAGCATTAATTGGGACAAGCTGGGTTTCGACTACATCAAGACCGACAAACGCTACCTGTCCGTATGGCGCAATGGCGAGTGGGACAAGGGCACCCTGACCGAAGACAACGTACTGCACATCAGTGAAGGCTCCACGGCCCTGCACTACGGCCAGCAGTGCTTCGAAGGCCTGAAGGCCTACCGTTGCAAGGACGGCTCGATCAACCTGTTCCGCCCGGACCAGAACGCGGCCCGCATGCAGCGCAGCTGCGCACGCCTGCTGATGCCGCACGTGCCGACCGATGTGTTCATCGAAGCGTGCAAGCAAGTGGTCAAGGCCAACGAAAAGTTCGTGCCACCGCACGGCAAAGGCGCCCTGTACCTGCGCCCGTTCGTGATCGGCACCGGCGACAACATTGGCGTGCGCACCGCCCCCGAGTTCATCTTCTCGGTGTTCGCCATTCCGGTTGGTTCGTATTTCAAGGGCGGCATGAAGCCGCACAACTTCCAGATTTCCAGCTTCGACCGTGCTGCCCCGCAGGGCACCGGCGCGGCCAAGGTCGGTGGCAACTACGCTGCCAGCCTGCAGCCGGGCGCTGAAGCGAAGAAGGCCAACTTCGCCGACGCCATCTACCTCGACCCGCTGACCCACACCAAGATCGAGGAAGTCGGTTCGGCCAACTTCTTCGGCATCACCGCCAACAATGAGTTCGTCACCCCGAAATCGGCCTCGGTACTGCCCGGCATCACCCGCCTCTCGCTGATGGAACTGGCGCAATCGCGTCTGGGCCTGACCGTGATCGAAGGCGATGTCGAGATCAGCAAGCTGGACCGCTTCGTCGAAGCCGGTGCCTGCGGCACCGCAGCCGTGATCACCCCGATCGGCGGCATCGAGTACAACGGCAAGCTGCACGTGTTCCACGATCTGGAAAAGGTCGGCCCGGTTACCCAAAAGCTCTACAACGAGCTGACCGGTATCCAGAGCGGCGATGTAGAGGCACCGGCAGGCTGGATCGTCAAGGTCGCCTGAGACGCATCAGCTGTATGAAAACGGGGCATGCCAGCAATGGCATGCCCCGTTTTTTCATGTGTTTACACGGCCCCCTCGTAGGAGCGGGTTTACCCGCGAATAGGCCACACCCGCCAGCCAATAATGCCTGGGAGATCACCGTTGTCAGTGCAGCCGCATTAGCGGGCAAGCCCGCGCCGGGTGACAGAATCATGCCACACGCCGCTGCACCAGCAGGTGCCGGGCTTTGTCGAACGCCCAGTTGTAGACCACGGTGTAGGGCAGGATGATCACGAAGAAGCCCAGCTCCACCATGAATGCCTGCAGCAGCGAAATCTCCAGCATCCAAGCCGCCACCGGCAGGCACCACACCACCAGGCCGGCTTCGAAGCCAAGACCGTGCACGAAACGCGTACTGGCCTTCCAGTTGATGCGTTCGGTTTGCACCCAGCGATCGACCAGTACGTTGTAGACCATGTTCCACAGCATGGCGATCACCGACAGGGTCACCGCCAGCGCGCCCGCTGTTGCCAACGACTTGCCCATGATCCAGGACAGCAGCGGCGCACACAGCAGTACCGCAAAAACTTCATAGCCAACGGCGTGGACCAGGCGTTCGGTGAAAGACACGTTTTTCATTGCAAATTCCATCCATTGCGGGAGTCGTGCTTCCCATTTTCTTTGATAGAACTGATACTCGCGACATAGCTACCATCGGTTTTATCAATACCATGCGTTACTCTCCCGAAGCTCTGGTCGCCTTTACCGAAGCCGCCTCACTCGGTTCTTTTTCTGCGGCGGCGCGCAAGCTGCGCAAAAGCCAGTCCACTGTCAGCATCGCCATCGCCAATTTCGAGGCCGATATCGGCTGCCCGCTGTTTGACCGCAATGGCCGCCACCCCACGCTCAATGAGGCGGGCAGGCAGGTGCTGAGCCATGTCGAAGCAATTCTCGAGGCCAGCGCCCAGCTCGATGCGCTGGCAGTGCGACTGGCGCAAAATGTCGAGGCGCTGGTATCTGTGGTGATGTCGGACAGCTACAGCGTAACGTTCCAGGGGGCGGTGATGACTCGTTTCGCCCAGCACTACCCCCATACCGAGCTACGCTGCGGCCCGGCGGAGGACGCTGATGTAATCGAGATGATCCAGCAGGGCCTGGCCCATGTCGGCATCCTTGCCACACAGCCCGGCTACCCCGCCGACGTGGCCGTGGCGCGCTTGCCGGAGCAGGCAGAGTTCGGCGTGTATGTCGCCAGCGAGCATCCGCTGGCGAGCTTGGCGCAGGTACAGGCGCAGCATCTGGAAAACGCGCGGCAGCTGTACATCAAGACCTACGCCCCCAGCCTGCACCGCGGCCGCGGCCAAGCCTGGTCGGCACCGGATTACCTCACCCTGCTGGAATTTGCCGTGCGCGGGTTTGGCTGGGCCGAACTGCCCAGGGCGCTGGTGGCGCGGTTTGGCAACGAACTGGTGGAATTGCAGATAGCGGGTTACCCGCGCCGGGTGGATATGGATGTGGCGTGGTCAAGCCGGCGGGCGCTTGGGCCGGCGGGGCAATGGCTGGTGCGGCAGATGCTGGGGGAGTAGGCTTCGTGCAGCCGCTTTGCCGAAGGTATAATTCCTCCCCAACAAACAAGATAGTTTAATTTTGACGGCCAGCCTTCATCTTCATTTCCGATTTTCAAGGACTTTCATTAAACCACGCCGGACATTTTGGACCTCCTTGCGACTGAAGAACCATGGGCTATTCATAAGAGTGCTATGCAAATTCCCGCCGTTAGCCAAAACATCTATTGCAATGGCGCGCACTTCTCTAGATGTATCAACATCAAAACCCGAGATGCGCCTAGTTGCTTCATAGTTATATTTTTCGAGTATGGCAACATCACCGGCATCCATAGGCAGACGTCGGTATTCACTCGGATCTCCCAGTACGCCTACTGCTGGCACCGCTGATTGCGCGCCCCGTGAAACAGCAGAACTTGCACCAGCCACCTGCAGACCTTGAGCAGAGTTTGATGCCTGGCCGCTTTGTACGGGGGAGCCAGGGGTAGTCCAACCCGGTTGGCTATTCAGTGCCTCCTGCACTATTCTTTCTTCGCTCGCTGACGACAGTCTTCTCCGCTTTCCACCAGCGGCACTCCAGCCAGGTTGGCTATTCAGTACCTCAAGCACTATGCTTTCTTCGCTCGCTGACGACAGCCTTCTCCGATTCCCACCAGCGGCACTCCAGCCAGGCGACATTCTCCCCGTGGGGCTGGGCGACCTCAATATGCGGCCATGCCCACTGGGATCAGCGTAATTGATCGGATCATCCGTACAGAAGGCGTAACAGTTCAAACCACCCACAGTAAAGGGACTTAGGCTGTCTGGACTCTGAAAGCGCATCAAGACAGAATTATAGGCACGGTAGCCATTACCGAGTAAATACAGGTGACTCACCAGCAAGTGCCCATTGAATGCAGGACGCTGCGGAGGAATCTCACCGTGGCTGTGTAAGCCATACACATTGTAGGTAACCGACTCTGTCTGCGCCTGAGTGTTCACTCGTACCACTGAGTCCCCTAAGTCCGCAGCCAGTAACGCTGACTGGGTTGTTTCTTTCGTTAACCTGGTTTCTGCCAGAGCACATGATTGAGCTCTCAGGTACACCACGGCAATACTGTCGGACAACGCGACATGAACCCTTTCGTGCTGCATGAAAAAGCGCATTGTGTTCATCGAGTTGGTCATGTTCTGGCTCCGGTCTGTTCAATTCGAAGGTTTACGCACTGAAGCAGATTGAGCAACTGCTAAAAATGATAGGTCACTGCCGTGTCGAAACGGCTCAAGATCAATTTTCCTGCACGATAGCCGGGGCTGCTTTACGCCCAGGTTTGCAGCTCAACCCCAAGAGTGCGCCCAGACACAACAACCGGTACACCCAGCGACAAGCCTTCCCCCCACCCCGCCCCTTAGCCTGTCACCACGCGCCGCCCCGCCGCGGCACGCACCTAAAGCACAAGAACAAACGTTGGTGACCTATGCAGACAGTAGATCCGATCACCCTTGCGGTTGTCCGGGGTGCGCTGGAGACAGCGCAACGCGAAATGACCCTGACCCTGGAAAAGACCGGGCGCTCCAGTGTGTTCAACCTCGCCCACGACTATTCCAACTCGCTGTTCGACCACTTGCCGGAAATGATCCTGCAGGGCCAGGACATTCCCATCCACCTGGGCTCGCTGATCCCGGCCATGAAGTGCGTGGCCGAGTTCTTCGGCGACGACATCGCCGAAGGCGACGTGATCTACCACAACGACCCCGCCTACAAGGGCAGCCATATTCTCGACTGCTGCATGTACAAACCGGTGTATTACCAGGACGAGCTGGTGTTCTGGACCGTTTGCAAGGGCCACCTGACCGACATCGGCGGCCCGGTGCCGGCGGGTTACAACCCCGATGCCAAGGAGATCTACGCCGAGGGCCTGCGCATTCCACCGGTCAAGCTGTGGGAAAAGGGCAAGCGTCGTGAGGACGTGATCAACTTCATGCTCACCAACATGCGCGCCCGCCCTTATCAGGAAGGTGACCTCAATGCCCAGTATGGCGCCTGCAAGGTCGGCGAGCGGCACTTGCTGGAGCTGCTGGACAAATACGGCGTGGCACAGGTGCGTGCCTGCATCGCCGAACTGAAGAACATGGCCGACCGACACATGCGGGCGCTGTTGCGCGATGTGCCGGATGGTGACTACAGCGGCACCGCCGTGCTCGAAGATGCCGGCCACGGCCTGGGTGAACTGGCCATCACCGCCCATGTGCAGATCCGTGGCGACCAGGCCCATGTGCGCATCGAAAGCCCGCCGCAGGTGCCGTACTTCATCAATTCCTATGAGGGCAACTCGGTATCCGGGGTGTACCTGGGGCTGATGATGTTCGCCCAGGTGGCGCCGCCTTACAACGAAGGCCTGTATCGCTGCGTAACGGTCGATGTCGGCCCCAGGGGTACGCTGTGCAATGCCGAGGAACCCGCGCCCCACGTCAATTGCACCACCACGCCGATGGAAACCCTCGCCGATGCCGTGCGCACTGCGCTGGAACAGGCCTCGCCACAGCGGGTAACGGCCTCCTGGGGGCATACCAGCGGCATCAACATTGCCGGCCGCGACCCGCGCAACGGCAATAGCGAGTACGTGACGATGGTGCTGGCCTCGATCATTTCCGGAGCCGGTGCCAACAAGGTGATGGATGGCTGGCACGCCTGCGGCCCGCTGTGCTGCTTCGGGGCGCTGATGAGCGGTGATATCGAGCTGCTCGAACACGCGTATCCGGTGCTGATCCACCGCTACAGCCTGATGGCTGACAGTGGTGGCGCCGGTGAATTGCGCGGTGGTTCGGGCACCCGCCTGGAGATCGAACCGCTGGACCACGCCATGACCGTGGTCGGCTTCGGCGAGGGCCGCCAGTTGCCCACCGCCGGTGCCGCCGGGGCTCGCAATGCCCTGCTCGAGCCCAAACTGGGCCGGCTGATCCATCGCCATGCCGATGGCCGCGAAGACCACTACACGCAGAACCCCATGCTCACCCTGCAGCCCGGCGAACGCATCATCAACATCAACCCAGGGGGTGGTGGCTACGGCGACCCACTTCGCCGTCGGGTCGCAGCAGTACTGGAGGACGTGCGCAACGGCCTGGTCTCGCCACAAGGCGCAGCCCTGGAATATGGCGTGGTCCTCGATGCCGATGGCCAACTGAACGAAACAGCCACCCGCCTCGCCCGCGCCCCACGCTAACCGGAGAACACGCATGCGTAACCAATATCGCCTGGGCGTAGACGCCGGCGGCACTTTCACCGATTTCATCCTGGCCGATCGCGACGGCGGCGTGCAGCTGTTCAAGGCCCCGTCCACGCCCCAGGACGGCACCCTGGCCATTCGCGCCGGCCTGGCACAGATCGCCGACGCCACCGGGCGTAGCCCGGCCGAACTGATCGCCAACTGTGACCTGTGCATCAACGGCACCACCGTGGCCCTCAACGCGCTGATCGAGCGCACCGGGGTCAAGGTGGGCCTGCTGTGCACCGAGGGGCACGAGGACAGCCTGGAAATCCGCCTGGGGCACAAGGAAGAAGGACACCGCTACGACGCCCACTACCCGCCGGCACACATGCTTGCCCCACGCCACCTGCGCCGCCCGATCGGTGGCCGAATCCTTGGCGATGGCCGTGAGCACAGCCCGCTGGACGAAGCCGCCATCCATGCCGCCATCGACTACTTCCGTGCCGAAGGCGTGCAGGCCGTGGCCATTTCCTTCCTGTGGTCGGTGCGCAACCCCAGCCACGAACAGCGGGCCGCCGAACTGGTACGGGCTGCCCTGCCGGAAGTGTTCGTCTGCACCGGCTGCGAGGTGTTCCCGCAGATCCGCGAATACACCCGCACCTCCACCACCGTGGTCAACGCCTACCTCAGCCCGGTAATGGCACGTTACGTGGCGCGCATCGACAGCCTGTTCCAGGAACTTGGCGCACAGCAGCCAGTACGCTACTTCCAGTCCAATGGCGGGTTGGCGCCCGGGCACCTGATGCGTGAGCGCGCCGTCAACGCGATCAACTCCGGTCCGGCCTCGGCACCACAAGCCGGGTTGGCGGTAGCGAGGCCGTTCGGTATCGACAACGTCATTACCGTGGACATGGGCGGCACCTCGTTCGACATCACCCTGACCAACGCCGGACGCACCAACTTCAGCAAGGACGTGGACTTCCTGCGCCAGCGCATCGGCGTGCCGATGATCCAGGTGGAGACCCTGGGTGCCGGCGGTGGCTCCATCGCCCATCTGGACGAGTTTGGCATGCTCCAGGTCGGACCGCGCAGCGCCGGCGCCATGCCTGGGCCGGTGTGCTACGGCAAGGGTGGCCGCGAACCCACGGTCACCGACGCCAACCTGGCTCTTGGCTACCTGCCCGACGGCGCACTGCTGGGCGGCAGTATCCGCCTGAACCGCCAGGCCGCGCTGGACGCCATCCGGAGCAAGATCGCCGAACCGCTGGGCATCAGTGTGGAACGCGCGGCATTCGGCATCACTACCCTGGTCAACCTGAACATGGTCAACGGCATCCGCCGCGTATCGATCGAGCGCGGTCACGACCCGCGTGACTTCGCCCTGATCGGCGCGGGCGGTGCGGCGGGCATGCACGTGGTGCGCCTGGCCGAAGAAATTGGCATGCACACCGTGCTGATCCCCAAGGTGGCCTCGGGCTTGTGTGCGTTCGGCCAGATCCTGTCCGACGTGCGCTACGACCAGCTCACCAGCCTGTCGATGCGCCTGGACGCCGGGCACGTCGACCTGGCGCAACTCAACCAGGCCCTCGCCGAACTACGTCAGCAAGGCCTTGCCAACCTGCGCGAAGACGGCTTTGGCGACCAGGCCAGCAGTTGCCACTACACCCTGGAGATGCGCTACCTGGGGCAGATTCATGAGTGCAGTGTGGACCTGCAGCAGCACAGCCTGGACGAGGCAGGGCTGGCCGCGCTGATCAGCCGCTTCCACAGCCGGCACCAGACCCTGTACTCGTACAGCGAACCCGCCAGCCCGGTGGAGCTGGTGAACCTGGAGTGCTCGGTGATCGGCCACCTGCCACGCCCGCCGCAACCCGAGCTGCAGGGGCCGGCCGAGCCCCCCGCCCCCACCGCGCAATCCGTCCGCCCGATGCTGTTCAGTGCCGACGGTGAATGGCAGCCCACACCGGTGTTCAACGGCAACCACCTGTTGCCTGGGCAGACCGTGCATGGCCCCTGTGTGATCGAGGAAGACACCACCAATATTGTCCTGCCACCCGGCTGGCAGGCTCGCCTGGAGCCTTCGGCCACCTACCGGGTGACACGCGGGGGTTGATCTTGCGGTCGGCGCGCGCCGATCATGGGCCTGATAACCGCCCGGCAGTTTTGCGCTGCCGGGCGGTTCGTACAATAACAAGAGCTGCTTGAGTAGCTTGCCTG
This sequence comes from Pseudomonas sp. yb_2, assembly GCF_043103905.1. Classification (NCBI taxonomy): domain Bacteria; kingdom Pseudomonadati; phylum Pseudomonadota; class Gammaproteobacteria; order Pseudomonadales; family Pseudomonadaceae; genus Pseudomonas; species Pseudomonas sp. yb_2. The sequence goes on from NZ_JBICKH010000034.1 coordinate 119,859, forward strand.
CAGTTCCTTTTTTCAATGCTGCCCTCTTTGAAAAAGGACCCACCATGCCCACAGAACTCTCGACCCACGGCTGGCCACAGCCAGAGCGCCAGGTACGCTGGGCCGAAGCCATCAGTGACACCTATTTCCCATTGAGCCTTGAATTTGCTGCCGGACAGCCGTTCGATGGCCACCTGCAGCGCTGGAGTACGCCGAGCACGCCGCTCAGCCTGTCGCGCCTGCGGTCCAGCCAGCTGGGTTACTCACGCAGCAAAGCGCACATCGGCCAGGACCATGAAGCGTTCTACCTGGTGACCGTGCCGCATGGCAGCGAGGTGCACTTTGAACAGGACGGCCACCAGATCAGTTGCAGCCCGGGCGGTTTCATCGTCGAGCGCGGCGATGCACCCTACCGCTTCCACTACGGCACGCAGAACGACTTGTGGGTGCTCAAGCTGCCCGAGCGTGCGCTCAAAGCCAACCTGCTGGGGCACAAGCGCTATACCCGGCATTGCTTCGACGCCCGTCAGGGCCTGGGGCGCATCTTCGTCGAGCAACTCGACCTGTGTGCCCGCCATTTCGACACCAGCCCCCCGGCAGCCCGGCATTTACTGCTGGAACAGGCCTCCGCCACCCTGCTGCTGGCCTTGCAGCAGGATGAGCGCGTGCTGGGCAGCGAAGGCAGCAACCTCAGCACCCTGCACCTGACGCGGGTCGAGCAGTACGTGCAGCAAAACCTGGGTGACCCCGAGCTGTCGCCACAAACCATCGCCGGCGCCTGTGGGCTGTCGCTGCGTTATCTGCACAAGCTGTTCGCGATCACGCCCTACACCCTTAATGAGTGGGTACGCCTTCAACGCCTGGAGGCCGTGCACCGGCAACTGCGCGACCCGCATTGCCACCTGGCCATCGGCGAACTGGCATTTCGCTGGGGTTTTGCCGACCAGGCGCAATTCACCCGCGCGTTTCGCCAGCAGTATGGGTGCACGGCGAGCGAAGTGCGGGCTACGCGTACGCACTGATAAAAGCTACGGAAACGTGCCCGCTTGCACAGGGGCCGCAGCTGCGTTGGCTGTGCGGGCTCAATCCCCCGCCGCCACATCCACCACTTTCCAGCTGTCATCCGGGTCGAAGCGTTTCATCTCCTTCGCCAGCCTGTCGCCATGCGGCCCGAGGTCTTTCTCGAACACTTGGCCGTCATGGCTGATCATGAAGCTCATCACCCCGGTGTCGTCGTACTTGGCCGGCCAGGCGACCATGGCGAAGCCACGGCTCATCTGGTTGCCGATCAGGTAGCTGTAGGCACCGCCCGGGGCGGATGGGCCCTGTGCATCCAGGATGCGGAAGTGGTAGCCATACCAGGCGTCACCGACCACATCCTGGCCGAACAGCGGGCCCAACGGGCTGACGTCACCGTCGCCATCGTCATCCCAATACAGCCCGTCATGCTTGCCCGGCTCGCTGAAAATCTTCTGTGCGTACTCCAGCGCACCATTGCCGTTATGGTCCTGGGTCGCGTAGTCCATTTGCGCATCGTGATAGGCCAACAGCGACTGCAGAACACCCAGCTCGTTGCGCCCGATACGACGGGCGCGGATTTCGGCACTGCCCGCCTTGAGGTCGAAGCGCCAGCCCTGGCTGGTTCTGGTCAGCGGTATGGGCAAGGTCCAGTGACCGGCGCCCACCGCCAGGATGGCCTTGCCCTCGCCTGACATGTCGATGCTGTGCTGTGCGCGATACTGCTCGAGAAAGGTATCCACATCGCTGCGTTGCACACCACCGCGCGGTATGTAGGTGCGCCAGTCATCGCCCAGCAACTGGGCCAGGCGGGCTTCATCAGGTTTTTCCTGGCCCAGCGCCGCGACAAAGGCTTCCACGGCCTTCTCCGGCGTTGGGAAGGCTTGCTGGGCAGCGGCCACGAACGACCAGGCCAGACCTGCCGTCAGCAGCAATGCAGCGAGTGTTGGGCGCTTCATCGACGGCCTCCTGCGCCGCGACGCGCGGGCGCACTGGGCCGGGAGATCGGGTGCCCGGCGGCACGCGACGCACCGGGCCGCTGAGCGAACGACTGGCTGGTACGGCCGCGGTTGGCCTGCACGCTGGTGCGCGACGGCGAGCGCACACCGTCGAAGGCATTGTTGCGGGCACGGCCTGCCGTATTGGCAGGACGGCTCTGCGCCGGCTGCCGCACCTGGCCGTCGCCCTGCCGGCGTTGATTGGCCAGGTTGCCGTTCTGCTGGCGGCCTTGGTCATTGCGGGTTTCCTGCCGACGGTCAGTAGCCCGCGCGCCATCATCCCGGGACAGCATGCGGTTGCCGTCGGGACTGCCTGCCTTGGCCTCGCGCATTTGCTCGCGGGCCTGACGGTTACTGGTAGCCGGCCGTTCGATACCTGCGCGGTCCATCGATGCCCTGGCTTTGTCTCGGGCCTGGGCCCGTTGGGCGTCGTCGCCGCGGAACGCGGTGCGCTGAGTGGCACCGTCCAGTTGGCGGCCATACTGCTGACGGCTGCGAGAGTCGCGGTATGGCACACCGTCTCGGTTGGCGGAATTGTGCTGCCATTTGTTCTGGTTGTTGGTGATGCGGTTGTTGACGTTGAGGTTGTTGTAGCGGTTGACGTCAATGTCGATGTCATTGTTGTCCCAGTCGCAATCGCCCCACAACGAGGCGACAATCGCCACGCCGGTACCGAAGGCCAGGCCGGCCACCAGCGCGGAACCGGGGTAGTACATGGGCGGCGGCGGGTAATACACCGGCGGCGAGGCCGGGTAGGCCCAGGTGCCATAGGTGGTGGTCGGGTTATAGCTGGGCACATACACCACTTGCGGGTCGGCCGGCTCGATGACGATGGTGGTGGGCGGGCTGCTGGCCGCTGCCCCTTGGGTGCTGCTGCCGCTGGCGGCTGGCGCAGGTGCAGGTGCGGTCTGCACGGTTACATTCTGGTACTGGCTGCTCTGCAGATTGCCGGCGGCCTGCGCCTGGTGGCGCAAACGCTGCACGCTGCCCATGACATCATCGGGCTGGGCGAGGAAAGCATCGCCCAGGCGCTGCACCCAGACCGGGTCCTGGCCAAGCGTTGCCAGCACCTGCGGGAAGGCCACCAGTGCCTGTACGCTAGGGTCCCAGGGCTGCTTGGCCACTTGCCTGACTGCATCGTCGCCGGTGGCCTTGGGGTTGGCCTTGGACCAGGTCACGGCTTCATTGACCTGCCCCGGGTAGGTTGACGCCATCAGCACCTGAGCCAGCAACTGATCAGGGTACAAGGCAATGGGGGCCAGCATCTGGTCCAGTTGCTCCTGGGAGAACACCGGGTCCTTGGCTACGAGCGTGGCAGCGGAAGGCGCCGGATCCGGCGCGGGCACGTCTGCGGCCTGCACCAGGCCAGGGGCAGCGCTCAGGCAAAGCAGTGCCGACAGGAAAGCAAACAATGGCATGCGCATCGCTTATCCCCATGAGGTCAGACCGCGTGGGTTAAGGGTAGCAATGGCAGTGCTTTTGACCAGACGAGGGGACGCAAACTTTTCGCGCTTCAAAGGTGGGATGGTTGATGCGTTCGAGTCTATAGGTGGACTTCGCTGGAACCGTCGATAGTCACTATCGAGCAGGGCAATTTCTACCGAACGCTGTGGCCGCATAACCTAGCGCCATCCCCACGCTGCTTCCTAGACTGCCCTGGAGCTAACCGATGAACACCTTGGCCCGCCAGCTGTCCGCCACCCTTGTCGCTTTTGCCATCGCCGTGATCAGCGGCTGTGCCAGCCACCCTGAACTGCGCCCGTACACCGCCGAGGAAACTCGCCAGTTGCAACTGGAAGCCTTGCAGCGCCGCGGCCTGTCACTGGACAATTACGAGCAGCAACGGCGGGTGATCCTGCGTGCCGGTAACCTGCCTGTCGTGACCGAAGCTGCCGACGCTGAACCTTCGACCAAAGGCTGAACGGGCTAACCGGCGGTTCCCTCCCTCCACCTGCGCAGGTATCCTCTACCGCTCAACCGCAAGCCTTCCAGGACGGAGACCATGATCAGGCCCCTTCTGTTGCTGAGTGCTGCGCTGCTTTTAAGCCCCGCGTCGCAAGCCCAGCAGATGAAACGCCAACTGGGCGATTTCGACTTCACACTCGGCACCACCCCCTCACGCAGCATGGCGCAAGGGCTTATCTCACCCAGTGCCGTTGGCGCATTCCATGGCGGGCTCGACCTCAGCCACCCCAATGGCTGGTACCTGGGCCAGTACGCCCCAAGCATGGGCGTCACCCCCAACTCGACCCTGCGCCTGGACAGCTACCTGGGCTACAAGCACCATTTCGACAGCAGCCTGGGCTACGAGGTAGGGTTGATCCATTACAGTCAGCCCAATATCGCAGGCCCCGACAGCTACGCCCTGTATGGGGGGATCTCGGTGCTGGGCAGCCGCTTCGGCGGGGCGCTGCGCGACAACCCCGACAACCGCACGGGCACGCTGTTCGCCGACTTCGGCCATCTGCCGATGTTCGACGTCGACTTCACCGTCAAGCTCGCCCACCACCGCCTGGGCACGCCGTTCACCATTGGCGATGGCAGCCAGGTGAATACCTTTTCCGATTGGTCGCTGGAGCTGTCGCGGCCCTGGCTGGGCATCGACCTGAACCTGATCTACAGCAACTCCAGCCTCAGTGGCGCGAGCTGCGATGCCTATTCGGGCATCAATACCTATTGCGACAGCGTGGTCACATTCAAGGCCCAGCGCAGCTTTTTTTAACGGCGCGGCGCCAGCGCCAGGGCAATGCCGCCCAACACCACCACACAGGCGATCAACAAGCGCAATGACACCGGTTCGCCAATCAGGGCAACCCCGCCCAGGGCGGCAATCACCGGCACACTCAGTTGCAGGGTCGCCGCCTGTTGCGCACTGATCTGCCTGACCACGCCATACCAAACGGCATAGCCTGCGCCAGAAGCCAGCACACCGGAACCCAAGGCATACAACAAGCCAAGTGGCGTGAGGTGCGGGCCGGCACCCAGCAACAGCATCGGTAGCAGCAGCACAAGGCACGGCAAGCTGCGGGCAAAATTGCCGGCAGTGTCGGCCAGCGGCCTGGGCGAGCCTTTGCCCAGTAGCGTATACACCCCCCAGGCCACACCGGACAGGGCCATCAGCAAGGCACTGGCCAACGGCGGCGCCGAGACGCCAGGCAACAGCAGCACCAGTAGGCCGGTAAAGGCAATCAGCATGCCCAGCAGCATGCGTACCGTGATGTGTTCGCCCCTGTACCACGCGAAGCCGAACATAGTGATCTGCACGGCACCGAACAGCAACAACGCCCCCACCCCTGCCCCCAGTTGCAGGTAAGCCGCAGAAAACAGGAACGCGTACAGGAACAGGGCCAAGCCGCCCCACCAACTGCCGCCCATGGTGTGCACCGGGCTGCGCAGGCGAATCAGCAACAGCAGAAACAGCGCTCCACTGGCCAGGCGTACCGCGGTGAAGGATACCGGGTCGATGGCCCCGTCTTTCAGCGCCAGCCGGCAGAACACCGAGTTGGCGGCAAACGCCACCAGACTGAAAAGGGCAGGCCAAAGCCAGGCGCTGGTCTTGCGGTCAGTAAGCGTGGTCGTGCCTGTACTCATGGTGTGGTCACCTCTGAGTGGGATTGTTGTTATAGCGGCATTTAGTCAGGACCGGCACCGATATACAAGGAAGAACCACCGTGAGGATGGCACCGGCTACGCCGGTGTTCGCGGGTAAACCCGCGCCCACGGGCGACCGAGCCGGCTTTTCAGGTTTTGAGCAAGACGGCGGCTACTGCTTCGATCTCCACCAGCATGCCGTCCAGTGCCAGCCGGGGCACCGGTATCAGCGTGCAGGTCGGTTTCATGTGCGCTCCCCAGGCCCTGTCGGCCTCAGCCACCCATTGGTGCAGGCGCGCTTCGGAGTGCTCGACAATCAGCAGGGTCAGCTTGAACACCTGGGCCAGGCTGGCACCTTTCGACGCCAGGGCCCGCTCCAGGTTGGCCAGCGCCTGCCGGGCCTGTTCGGCGAACACAGGTGACAACTGGCCCTGGCTATCCTCCCCTCCCTGACCGGCGATGAACAGCAGACGGCTGTCAGCGCGCACTTCGGCGACATGGGAGTAGGCGTTGCCACTGGGGTCGTAGAGGCCTTCGGGGTTGCTTAGCTGGAATGCGCTTGATGGGGTCACGACAAGCCCTCGCTCGGTTGGAAGAGCGTCGGAGTATCGGACCTTAAGTTAACTCGAGGTCAAGCCTGAAGTAGGACATTTCGTACAAGGCATCGTCATGTTGGAACCAAGCGTGTGTTTGCGCAGCGGCTGTCAGGCCTTAGATTGCAAAGCCCGGCATGGAGGCCTTTAATCAAGAAGGAAAACCAATGAGCAAATTTGATTTTCAGCTGGCCTACACCATCAAACCGCACAACCCTGCGTACGATGAAACCGATGCGGCACAGGCACGTCTGCATCTGCGGGAAAAGCTCGGCCTGGACACCGTCGAGCACATTGAAACCACGCTGCTTGGCATGATCACACTCAATGGCACCACCCTCGCTGACCGCAAGCGGGAGGCTGAAAAGCTGGTCCGCGATTACATCCATGACGCGCTCAAGGAACTGCGCGTACTGTCCACCGTGAAGTTCTACGGCTGCCTGATGGTGGACGGGCTGGGTCCTGCCATGCGTTTCGACATCCTGCCCAAATGACCCTCGACGGCCTCAGGCGCCCCCGCGCCCGAGGCCGCAAACCGTCATTTTTCCTGCAACACCGCCCTGCCCTTCACCGCCCTCGGACCGCGCCAGGCCCAGAACAGCAAACCGGGGAAGGGTGCGTAGACCACGAAGACGATCCACAGCATCTTGCGCTCGGCGCGCCGTTCACTGCCGATGATGTGCCAGATGGCCCAGATCTCCAGCAGAATGACCAAGGCCGCGATGATGATCCAGATCGTACCGATTTCCATGAGCGCTCTCCCAATGGCATGTATTGGGTTGGGTTGCTGCAAGCGCTGAGGGTTCAGATTGATTTGACTCACCGCGCCTCTTTGCAGGCGCGGCGATAGGGCCTCATTGCCGTGGTGCATTCTCCAGTGCAGCCTTCAACGCCGCTGCATCGGTGAACGCCCGCTGGCTGACCAGCACGCCCTGCTGCAGTTGCAACCACTGCACCTGGCCCTCCTGCCCGGGGTACCGGCTGGCCACTCGCCCATCACGGTCGAGCAGCACCCGGTAGCTGTAATCGCGCATGGCCGGGACCGCGAACAGTTTGCTGATCAGCGCAGGCATGCGCTGAATGTCGGCCACGAATACAGCGGCGCGTGCTTCCAGGTAGCCCTTGGGCTGCTCGGCCAGTGCCGCCTTGACCAGCTTGGCACCGTCCATATCGCGCGCCACCAGTAAAATCTGCGTGTCGGCACCAAGGCTGTAGGCCTGGTCGTACTGGTCGAGCAGTGTGAACGGGGCGAGCTTGTCGCCCTGCTCCAAGGCGTTGGCCAGCAACGGCAACAGGCTGAGCAACACTACAGCGGCATATCTCATCAGGCGCATCCTCAATGACGGGAGGTCAGCATAGCGGTAAAGCACCAGGACAGGCTGGTTTGCCTGAACACGACCTGTAATACGACACAGCCACCGGGGAGATTGTCTTTCCTCCGGGCACCGTCCACACTCTGCGGGCCAGCCAGGAAGCGGAGTTCAGAGTGCCCACGCCACGCCAGTTCAGCCAAAAGACCAGCACCAGCAACATGCTACGGCTCAAAACAAGCGGCGCCAATGCCCAGGCGCCCTATCGGGTCGACTTCATCCTGCTCGAACACTTCTCGATGGCCAGTTTCACGGTGGCCATGGACGTACTGGTCACGGCCAACCTGCTACGTGCCGACAGCTTCCAGTTCACCCCGCTGTCGCTGGACGGCGACCGGGTGCTCAGCGACCTGGGGCTGGAACTGGTGGCCACCGAGCTGTCCGCTGCGGCGCTGAAGGAACTGGACCTGTTGGTGGTCTGCGGCGGCTTGCGCACACCACTCAAGTACCCGGAACTCGATCGCCTGCTAAACGATTGCGCCGCCCACGGCATGGCCTTGGGCGGCTTGTGGAACGGCGCCTGGTTCCTTGGCCGTGCCGGGGTGCTGGACGACTACGGTTGCAGCATCCACCCCGAGCAACGTGCCAGCCTGTCGGAGCGCAGCCCGCAAACCCGCATCACCCCGGCCAGCTTTACCCTCGACCGTGACCGCCTCAGCGCCGCCAGCCCCAATGGCGCCATGGAGCTGATGCTGGGCCTGGTACGCCGGCTGTATGGTGATGGCCTGGCCGAAGGCGTCGAGGAAATCCTTTCATTCTCCGGTGCGCGCTACCGCCAGGTTGGTCCTGGGGCGAAGAAGTCCATGAGCCTGCACCTGCGCACCATTGTCGAGCTGATGGAGAACAACCTCGAGGAAACCCTCAGCCTCGACCAGTTGGCCGCCTACAGCGGGCGCTCGCGGCGGCAGATCGACCGCCTGTTCCAGGCCCAGCTGGGCACGTCGCCCCGGCGCTATTACATGGAGCTGCGCATCACCAAGAGCCGCCGGCTGCTGCAGTATTCCGACCTGTCGGTGATGGAAGTGGCGGTGGCCTGCGGGTTTGTCTCGGTGTCGCACTTCAGCAAGTGCTATGCGGCGTATTTCGGCTACCCGCCGTCGCGCGAGCAACGGCTGGGCGAGTGACCGAGGCCCTTTGAGCCAGCCCAGGCGCTCGAGCAATCTCAGGTACGAGGCTCGAGCTGGATGTACCGCAACACCGCATCACAGATCATGGCTTTGTGGCGCAGCTTTATTTGCTCATCAGACAGCTCGATCTGGAAGATCTCGCCAAAGGTATGGCGGTTCGACACTCGGTAGAAGCAGAACGAGCTCATCAGCATGTGCAGGTCGATGACCTCGATGCCAGCGCGGAACACGCCTTCCTGAACGCCACGGCGCAGGGTGTTGCCCAAGGCCTCCAGCACCAGGCTGCTCATTTCGCGAATGGCCGGCGACTGCTTGACGTACTCGCCATAGTGGATGTTTTCGGTGCAGATGATGCGCACGAAATCGACGTTGCGGTCATGGTGATCGAAGGTGAACTCCACCAGCCGGCGGATCGCCTGCTCAGCCGGTAACGACTCCAGGTCCAGGCTCTGTTCGGTCTTGCGGATATCCCCGTACAACTTCACCAGGCACTCGCAATACAGCTGCTCCTTGCTGCCGAAGTAGTAGTAGATCATGCGCTTGGAAGTGGCGGTGCGTTCGGCGATGGCGTCGACGCGGGCGCCGGCCAGCCCTTGCTGAACGAACTCGTTGATGGCGGCCTGGAGGATGTCCTCGCGTGTTTTCTCAGGGTTGTTCTTGCGCGTTTTGCGCACCCCTTCGGTTTCAGGCTGGCCGAGGCCGACTACGGAATCACTCATACCCACTCACAGGCTGTTTATTGGAATGCCGGGATTATCCGTTAGCGCGGCCATGCAGGGAAGCACGCTGTTGGTCGGGTAGCCATCATGCCTTGGCCATCGGCAAGCCTTTCGCGGCCCATGGCCGCTCCTGCAACGATAGACGCCAAGCCCATACAAACAAAAGGATATAAAAATAACAAAACAATCTAACAAACTGGAATATATAAATTGAAAGCCAAACGCCACCTCCTTAGTCTGGGCAGATCGCCTCTCACCCGATTCAAGGAGCAATGCCCATGCCCAAACATGCTTTCTCCCCGCTACGCCGCCTGCTGATCGGCGGCTTGCTGGCCAGCGTCGCCAGCGCCCTGCTGCCTTGGTCCGAAGCCATTGCCGACGACGCCAGGACACTGCGCATCGGCTACCAGAAATTCAACAGCATCAACATCCTCAAAGGCAGCGGCGCCCTGGAGAAGGCCCTGGCACCGCAAGGTGTGAAGGTCAGCTGGCATGAGTTCGCCGCCGGCCCCCAGCTACTGGAGGCATTGAGCACCGGCGCCATCGACCTCGGCCACGCAGCCGATGCCCCCTCGGTGTTCGCCCAGGCCGCAGGCAAGCCTGTGGTCTACCTGGCTGCCGAACAACCCTACCCACGCGGCATCGGCCTGGTCGTGCGCGAGCAGGACCACCTGGCCAGTGTGCAGGACCTGAAAGGCAAGCGTGTGGCCACGGGCCGCGGCTGGAATGCCCAGTACCTGCTGGCCGTAGCCCTGCAGCAGGCTGGGCTCAGTTACAAGGACATTACCCCCGCATACGTCAACAATGCCGCCGATGCCGTGGCCGCCCTGCAATCGGGCAGCGTGCAGGCCGTGACCCTTTGGGACCCGTTCCTCGCCGCCGCAGAAAGCCAGCCAGGGCTGAAGAACCTGCGCGACGGCAGCGGCCTGTCCAACAACCGCACCTTCTACCTGTCCACAGCCAGCTTTGCCGACCAGCACCGTGCTCTGCTGAAAACCTTCTTTGCCGAGCTGGGCAAGGTCAGCCAGTGGGCCAACGCCAAGCCTGCCGAAGTGGCCGCGCTGCTGGCACCGCAGCTGGGGATCAGCACCCAGGTGCTGGAAGTGGCCAGCGAACGGCGCAACTACAACGCCGTCGCTATCACCCCGCAGATCGTTGCCGAACAACAGAAGCTGGCTGACACCTTCCAGGGCCTGGGCCTGATTCCACGCAAGCTACAGGTGGCCGAAGCGGTCTACCCGGCCTCTGTGTTGCCTTGAACGGAGCGCGCTGACCATGCCTCGCCCGATCCGCTTCAACGCCTTCAGCATGAACGCTGCCAGCCACCAGTCCCCTGGGCTGTGGCGCCATCCGCGCAACACCAGTGTGGCGTTCAACCGCCTGAGCTACTGGACCGACCTGGCCCGCCTGCTCGAACGCGGCCTGTTCGACGCCCTGTTCATCGCCGATGTGCTGGGTATCTACGACGTCTATCAAGGCAGCTCGCAAGCCGCCCTGCGCGGTGGCGTGCAGGTGCCGGTCAATGATCCGCTGCTGCTGGTGCCGGCGATGGCCGGGGTGACCGAGCACCTGGGTTTCGGTGTCACCTTTTCGCTGACCTACGAACACCCCTACCCCTTCGCCCGGCGCATGTCCACGCTCGACCACCTGAGCAATGGCCGGGTCGGCTGGAACATCGTCACCGGGTATCTGGACAGCGCTGCGCGCAACCTCGGCCTGGCGCGTCAACTGGGCCACGACCAACGCTATGACCTGGCCGAGGAATACCTGCAGGTGCTGTACAAGCTGTGGGAGAAAAGCTGGGACGACGACGCCGTGCTGCTGGAGCGTGAAAGCGGGCGCTACATCGAACCCTCGCGGGTACACCCGATCAACCATGTGGGCGAGCACTTCCAGGTGCCCGGCATGCACCTGTGCCAGCCGTCGCCGCAACGCACCCCGGTGTTGTTCCAGGCCGGTGCGTCGGCACGCGGCCAGCAGTTTGCCGCACGGCATGCCGAATGCGTGTTCATCAGCGGGCCGACGCCGACGGTGCTGCGCCGCTACGCCGACGGCATCCGCCAGGCCTGCGAAGCGGCCGGGCGTGGCCGTGACGAAGTGCTGATCTACGCCCAGGCGCTGTTGATTGTCGCCCCCACGCGGAAAGAAGCCGAGGCCCGCTTTAACGACTATCGCCGCTATGTCGACCTGGACGCTGCCCTGGCACTGCTGTCAGGCTGGACCGGTATCGACTTCGCCGGCCTCGACCCCGATGCACCGATCGAGTACGTCGAGAACGATGCTGGCCGTGCTGCCCTGGCAGCCTTTACCGCCGCCGACCCCACTCGCCGCTGGACCGTACGCGAAGCCGCCGAGTTCGTTGGCCTGGGCGGTCGCGGCCCCGTGCTGATCGGCGCTGCCAGCGAGGTGGCCGACCAGCTGGAAACCTGGCTGGACCATACCGGCATCGACGGTTTCAACCTGACCTACGCCGTGCAACCGGACGACCTGGCCAATGTGGTCGACCTGCTGGTGCCCGAGCTGCAACGGCGCGGCCGCTACCCGCTGAGCTACACCGAGGGCCCCTTGCGCCACAAGCTGTTCGGCCGCGGCGGCCAGCTGCCCGAACGGCACGTTGGGCGTCAGGTCAGCATTCAGTGATCAAATACCGGGTATTCCAACATTTAATTTGTGGATGGCACGCACTCGACCCTATTCTGTGGCCACATCCCCTGCGCCGCACCGGCCGGTGCGGTTCAAGGCATGGGGAGAGAACAACAAGTCGAGATCGTCCATGTCGAACCATTCGTACTTCGCCCCCCACGGTGGGCACCCGGCTCAAACCGAGCTGCTGACTGACCGTGCCATGTTCACCGAAGCCTATGCCGTCATCCCCAAAGGCGTGATGCGTGACATCGTCACCAGCCACCTGCCCTTTTGGGACAAGATGCGCATGTGGGTCATCGCCCGCCCGCTGACCGGTTTTGCCGAAACGTTCTCCCAGTACATCGTCGAACTGGCCCCGGAAGGCGGCAGCGAGCGCCCTGAGCTGGACGCCGATGCGGAAGCCGTGGTGTTCATCGTCGAAGGCGAACTGGACATCACCGTCGAAGGCAAACACCACACCCTGGTACCTGGCGGCTACGCCTTCCTGGCCCCGGGCGCCGAGTGGAGCCTGCGCAACAACAGCAAGTCCAACGTCACCTTCCATTGGTTGCGCAAGCACTACCAGAAGGTTGAAGGCCTGGACGTACCGGAATCCTTCGTCACCCACCGCGACAACGCCACCGTCATCGAAATGCCGGGCACCGAAGGCCGCTGGAAAACCACCCGCTTTGTCGACATGGCCGACATGCGCCACGACATGCACGTGAACATCGTCACCTTCCAGCCGGGGGGTGTGATTCCGTTCGCAGAAACCCACGTGATGGAACACGGCCTGTATGTGCTGGAAGGCAAGGCAGTGTACCGCCTGAACCAGGACTGGGTCGAAGTGGAAGCCGGCGACTTCATGTGGCTGCGCGCCTTCTGCCCGCAAGCCTGCTACGCCGGCGGCCCAGGCAACTTCAGCTACCTGCTGTACAAGGACGTGAACCGTCACGTACACCTGACGCTGAACCCCAAGCGCTAAGCCCAGGCTGATGCCCGCAAGCCCGCCAACCTGGCGGGCTTTCTGTTTGCCGCGCATACTGAAATACCCACCCTTGCAGGGTACCGGCCATGAACCGCTGCCTGCTGCTCGCTGCCTTGCTGCTGTGCACCTCTGCCCTGGCCGCCGATGACTGGCGCCTGGCCTACGACCGCGAAGGCATTCGCGTTTACGTGAGCAGCGCAGGCGCCTCGTCCTACCAGCAGTTTCGTGGTGTCAGCACCATGAAAGCCAGCGTGCGCACGCTCACTGACCTGCAGGATAACCTGCGGGTGGCCTGCAAGTGGCTGTACGCCTGTGACCAGATGCGGCTGCTGGATGTGGAGGGTGACAACACCTGGGTGTACCTGACCACCCAGCTGCCATGGCCGGCGAGGCCGCGGGACATCGTGCTGAAAGTGACCAGCGAACGCCTGATCGACGGTACCCTGGTACGCCACCTGAGCGCCGATCCCGACAGGATCCCCAAGGTTGACGGCCTGATCCGGGTAGAGCACCTGAGTGGTGTGTGGCAGATGAAACCACTGGGTGACCGGGTGACCGAGGTGACCTACCAGTTGCAGGCCGCCCCTGCCGGGGATGTGCCAGGGTGGCTGGCCAACCGGTTTGTGGTGGATACGCCGGTGGTGACGTTGCGTACGTTGCGAGCGGTGGCTGAGCGCCAACCTTGAAGTGCCGGCAGGCTGCAGACCGACTGCAGCAGGGCCGGCAGCTTTTTGTGCAATACACCTGGCAAAAGGCCTGGCTCCGCGGTCACATCTTGTAGGTCGAAAGCAGGATGCTGGTCTCGGTGTTCTCGATATGCGGGATCGAGCGGATGGCGTTCAGCGCCCGGTCGAACGCTTCGAGGGTGTCGGCGCGCAACTCTGCCATCAGGTCCCAGCGGCCATTGGTGGTGTGGATGGCCACCACATTGGGATGCCCGCGCAACGCGTGCTTGACCTCTGCGGCATGGTGGCCGCTGATGCCGATGCTGGTGATTGCCCGCACTCCCTGGTCCAGCGCATCGGAGCGCAAACGTACCGTGTAACCGATGATCACACCCTGCTCTTCAAGCCGGGTGATGCGGTTGTGCACCGTTGCCCTGGCCACCTTCAGCTTCTTCGCCAGGGTCAGCACAGGGGTACGTGCGTTGTCCCGCAACAGTGCAATCAGTTCCCGATCGATCGTGTCCATAAGCCCGCCAAATAATCAGATTGCTACGTTGGGTTGGCAGATTGTCCAGAAGCCTGACGAAACTGACAACCTGCCTGCTTCCGATTGACGCAACCTGTCATCAAAATGTTCATGCGGCTTCACTTCGATAATCTCAAGCGCTGACCCCGCACTGCTGGGCAAGCGCACAATAACAAGGTGCAAGAGCATGACGTATTTCATTGATGTTCCAACCATGTCGGACTTGGTGCATGACATTGGCGTAGCGCCGTTTATTGGCGAGCTTGCCGCTGCCCTGCGGGACGATTTCAAACGCTGGCAGGCGTTTGACAAGTCCGCGCGCGTTGCCAGCCACTCGGAAGTGGGCGTGATCGAACTGATGCCGGTCGCCGACAAAAGCCGCTATGCCTTCAAATACGTCAACGGCCACCCGGCCAATACTGCACGCAACCTGCATACGGTGATGGCCTTCGGTGTACTGGCCGATGTCGACTCCGGTTACCCGGTGCTGCTGTCCGAACTGACCATCGCCACCGCCCTGCGCACCGCAGCGACTTCGCTGATGGCAGCCCAGGCACTGGCCCGCCCGAACGCGCGCAAGATGGCGCTGATCGGCAACGGCGCGCAAAGCGAATTCCAGGCCCTGGCCTTCCACAAGCACCTGGGCATCGAAGAAATCGTCGCCTACGACACCGACCCGCTGGCCACCGCCAAGCTTATCGCCAACCTCAAGGAATACAGCGGCTTGACCATCCGCCGGGCCAGCTCGGTAGCCGAGGCAGTGAAAGGCGTGGACATCATCACCACGGTAACGGCCGACAAGGCCTACGCCACCATCATTACCCCCGACATGCTGGAGCCCGGTATGCACCTGAACGCCGTGGGTGGTGACTGCCCTGGCAAAACCGAGCTGCACGCCGATGTGCTGCGCAACGCGCGGGTGTTCGTCGAGTACGAGCCACAAACCCGTATCGAAGGTGAGATCCAGCAGCTGCCGGCGGACTTTCCGGTGGTCGACCTGTGGCGCGTGCTGCGCGGAGAAACCGAGGGCCGCCAAAACGACAGCCAGGTCACTGTATTCGATTCGGTGGGCTTCGCCCTCGAAGACTACACCGTACTACGGTACGTACTACAGCAAGCCGAAAAGCGCGGGATGGGCACCAAGATCGACCTGGTGCCGTGGGTGGAGGACGACCCGAAAGACCTGTTCAGCCACACCCGAGGCCGCGCTGGCAAAAGGCGTATCCGACGGGTTGCCTGATATTGAATCGGGTTGGTCGAAAGTGTGTGTGTGGGCTTTGGGTCATGTACAAGCGCATCGACCACAGATCGTCAGATCCCACCGCCCGCCAGCAACTGCGTCATCACCTCAGCCAGCGCCTTGACCATCACATCCGCCGTCGGCCGGTGCACGATGACGATCTCATAGCTGTCGACCTCCGGCAGCCCTTGCCCGGCCCCCAACACCCTGTGCTCGCCGGTGGCCGCCCTGGGCGGCAGCAGGCTGATACCCATGCCATCGGCGACCGCAGCCTGGATGCCACTGAGGCTAGAGCTGGTAAAGCTGATGCGCCAGCGCCGGCCCATGCCTTCGATGGCGTTGATCATGTCCTCGCGGTACAGGCCGCGTGGCGGAAAGGTGACCAACGGGATCGGGTCCAGCTCGAAGGCGGGCGTGCGCGCACTGTCGATCCACTGCAGACGCTCTGGCCAACAGGCCACGCCCTCACGGCTGTTGCGCCGCTGCTTGAGCAGCACCAGGTCAAGTTCGCCATTGTCATAGGCCTGGCTCAGGTCACGGCACAAACCACTGGTCACTTCGAGCTTCACCTGTGGGTGCAGCCGGCTGAATGCCGACAGTGCATTGGTGGTACGCCCGCCCACGAAGTCCTCGGGCACGCCAAGCCGTACCGTGGTGCCCACCATCGCCCCGGCCAGGGCTTCAAGCATCTGATCGTTCAGGGCCAGCATGTGCCGGGCATAGCCGAGCAAGGTCTGCCCGGCGTCGGTCGGCAGTACGTCACGGTTGCCCCGCACCAACAAGCGGTGGCCGACCATGTCTTCCAGGCGGCGCACCTTCTGGCTGATCGTCGACTGGGTCGAATGCAGCCGCGCGGCAGCGGTGGTGAAGCTGCCGCAGTCTGCCACCACGACAATGGCGCGCAGCAGGTCGAGGTCGAACAGAGCCCTATTCGATTTCACGCTGATAGACATCTAGATATTCAACTACTGAATGGCAAGTCTGCGTTCTATCACGGCTAGTCACCGAGGGCCACTCCTTCCCGCCGGGGATCGGCACCGCCTGACCAACCCTCGCCGCTGCGCTGGATGATCTGCATGCCGCTGGTCATGGTCATCGGTGTCACCTCATGGCCCCAGGCTGCCAACTGGCGGATCAGCGCCGGGCTGCTCAGCCCTGCTTCCACTTCGGTGCCGGCATTGCGGCTGCCGAAGTTGGGCAGGTCGGCGGCCTGCTGCGGGTCGAGCCGCCAATCCAGCAGGCCGACCAGCGCCTTGTTCACGTAACCGATGATCTGCGAACCACCCGGCGAACCGAGGCTCGCGACAAACTCGCCCGTGGCACGCGAGAACACCAACGTCGGCGCCATGGCCGACAGCGGCCGTTTGCCCGGCTGCACCCGATTGGCCACCGGCTTGCCGTGCTCGTGGGGGATGAACGAGAAGTCGGTCAGCTGATTGTTGAGCAGGAAGCCCTTGACCATCAGGTGCGAGCCAAATGCGGCCTCCACCGAGGTGGTCATGGCCAGGGCCTGGCCGTTGTCATCCACCGCACTGAGGTGAGAGGTGGAGATGCGCAGTGGCGAGCGGTCGGGCGCAAGCGCCAGGTCCGCTCCTTGCGGCTGGCCCGGACGGGCGCGCTTCATGCTGTGCTCGCCGATCAGCGCCGCGCGGCTGGCCAGGTAAGCAGAATCGGTCAGGGCCTTGACCGGGACGGGCACGTAGTCGTTGTCGGCCAGGTACTGAGCGCGATCGGCGTAGGCCAGGCGCTCGGCCTCGGCGATCAGGTGCACGGCCAACGGCGGGGCTTCCAGGCGGGCCGGGGACGAGGTGGCCAGCGGTCGCAGCGCTGCCAGGTCGCGTTGCGGCGCGGTGCGCTGCACGGCGTCGAGCAGGCCCAAGGTCTGTAGCACGGTCACCCCACCCGATGAGGGTGGCGGCATGCCGCAGATCTGCCAGGCCTTGTAGGGGCCGCACAACGGCTCGCGCTCCTTGGCCTGGTACTGCTGCAAGTCCTGCAACGACAGATACCCGGCATTGGCATGGCCACGCACCTTGGCGACAATGGCTTCGGCAATTTCACCGCTGTAGAACACCTCGGGCCCCTGTGCGGCGATCTGCTCCAAGGTCTGTGCCAACTCAGGGTTGCGCAGGATTGTACCCACGGCCAGCGGCCTGCCCTGTTCATCCAGGAAGTAACGGGCCATTGCGGGTGAGCGGGCAATGTAGGGGTCCCCGGCCAGTAGTGTGTGCAGGCGCTCGGAAACCGCGAAGCCGTTGCGTGCCAAGGCGATGGCCGGGGCGAACAGGGCGTGCCAGGGCAACTTGCCGTGCTGCTCGTGGGCCTGCTTCAGGGCACGCAGCACCCCGGGCACGCCCACCGACCGCCCACCGATCTGCGCCACCCGGAACGGCATGGGTGTGCCATCGGCTTGCAGGAACAGCTTTTCCGTCACCGCCGCAGGTGCTGCCTCACGCCCGTCGAATGCCTGCACGCGCTTGCCATCCCAGTACAGGATGAACGCCCCGCCACCGATCCCACTGGACTGTGGCTCGACCAGTGTCAGCACCATCTGCATGGCGATGGCGGCGTCAATCGCACTGCCGCCGGCACGCAACATCGCCCGCCCCGCTTCACTGGCCAGCGGGTTGGCTGCGGCGACCATGTGCCGGCTGGCGTGCACCGGCTGCAAACCGCTGCGGTAGCCGGAGGCCAGTTCCGGTGGCGTGGGCAATACCTGGTCGGCACCGACCGAGCCGCTGATGGCCATTAGGCACAGCGTTCTGATCAGTGGGATAGAGAACTTCATCGCTTGCTTCCTGCCTCTCTTTATTCAGCAGGGCACTGTGGGCCAGGAGTGGACCTGACTTCAAGCCTTTGCGCAAAACGTCCAAGGGGCTGCAGTGCACATCAACAGGTGTTCTGCGTGCTTGAGATCGAGCAACGTCCACACGGCACTCAATCCTAAAAGCGCCACAACCCGCACCCCATGCCCCCGCGTTCGATAGGCGACGATTAGTCTACGTCTGTAGACACAATGTTCCACTTAGCTGAGGATCCCTCCATTACAAATTTCAGCCGGCCGTCAACCACGGTCAACCACCGGGTCGTGGGCCCGAAGATTTCGGACTTGAGGCTCTGCCAGATTTCGTAATGGTTTCCCACTTTGCAAAACGTGATTTTGGCCCCTTCAGAGCTAGTCAGTTCTACCCACCCACTGTCATCGTTATCTAGACTGTCATTCTTAAAAAACGCGCCCTCATCCAATGTGTCTCTCGTGTAGAGGTACTTGCCCTTTTCAGTTGAGCTTGAGACGCGAAGATAACCACCCCACCTTTCATCTGCGGACCAACCGTCGACCACTTCGAACTTTAGTAAAGGCTGGGCTTTCAGTTCATCGGCCATATTGATACCCAAAGTACCGTCGCGCCTGATTAACACGAAGCGGTCGGGACTTAAGGAGGGAGAATACCGAAAATCCGGCAGTTCAAATTTAGCACTTACAATTTTGTGCACCAACAAAGCGTAGTTTCGCCAGTACGCTTCATCATCGCGGGGGAAAGTATATCTAATGTATTTCTGAGCATCATCTTCATCGGCGCTGAGGGCCTGGACGGCTTGAACGACCTCGTCCAAACGAGATTCTATCGCTGGATCTAACGCGTATTGACGGGCCTGTCGCTCAAGAGCGTCGATCTTGATTTGAAGCGCCTCCACCTCAGCTGGAGACTCTGGTGTCTCAGGCTCCAAGTCATGAGGCACACTTGAAATAGATACATTCCTCAACTCGCCCCACGGGCCCCACTCACTCACAGGGTCTGTAAGATCTGCTTTGGCGTGTCTGGCGTTGTAAAGCGCCTCCTGATCCTCCTTGGGGAGCATTTTTTCCCGTTCCATCTGTAAAAATTGCGCTTTCAGTTGTTCAATGTCGTCTATTTTGGATTTCTCATGGTCGGCTTCAAGCTGCGCCACTTCCTTCGGATCAAGTGTCTCGACCAGGTAAGGCGCGTGTGGATCATGGAAGATCAAAAAACTTGTGGTGGGGAGTTCGCTCATCGTGGTGCCCTCTCTACGTTCCATGTTAAAAGACAATCGACACTCCACCTTCTACCGCAAGCATTTATCCGAGGTGGCCTCTGCACCGTATCGAAATAGCGGCGTCGTCACCACTGACAAATATGCCAGTTGCCAACGCTTAAAATCAGCCTTCCATTTTCAGCGCGAAGCTTAATCTGAGCACAGCAGCCTTGTACTGCGAAGCGTCCGGACAAACTGGAGAGCATTTCGCCAGTGATGGCCTCTTCGCAACACAAGGCTGTCCTACCCAGGTTTGGTGAAAAACGCCTGACCCGTAGCTCGCAGCCCTCAGGCAACCTCCTCGAACGGCAGCCCCACATAGTTCTCGGCAATGTTCACCAGGCCCGCCGGCGAGGTCAGGAAGTACTCGCGGTCAGCTTCCTGCATCTTCTGGTCCCAGGCGTCCTTGTGGCTACCGAAGTCATGCAGCAGTTGGGTCATGAACCAGCTGAAGCGCTCGCCCTTCCACACGCGGCGCAGTGCCAGCGGCGAGTATTGCGCAAGCAGGTCGACGCGCCCTTCGTGGTACACCTTGACCAGAATGCGGTACAGGTAGTTGACGTCGGAGGCCGCCAGGTTAAGGCCTTTGGCACCCGTAGGGGGGACGATGTGCGCAGCGTCACCCACCAGGAACAGGTGACCATACTGCATGGGTTCGACCACCAGGCTACGCAGCGGCGCAATACTTTTTTCCAACGCGGGGCCTGTGACCAGGTCCGCCGCTACCTCGGCGGGCAAACGGGCTTTCAGTTCGTCCCAGAAACGCTCGTCAGACCACTCCTCGACCCGATCCTGCAAAGGTACCTGCAGGTAGTAGCGGCTGCGTGTTTGCGAGCGTTGGCTACACAACGCGAAACCGCGCTCATGGTGGGCGTAGATCAGCTCGTGATTGACCGGCGGTGTGTCCGACAGCAGGCCCAGCCAGCCAAACGGGTAAACCCGTTCATACTGCTTCAGCACGCCCTCCGGGATGCTCTGCCGCGAGATGCCGTGGAAGCCGTCGCAGCCGGCGATATAGTCGCAGTCAACCCGCTGCACCCGGCCATCCTTTTCGAACGTCAGGTAGGGCTTCTCGCCTTTCAATTCATGCGGCTGAACGTTGGCGGCTGAATAAATGATCGGCGCACCACTGGCTTCACGGGCCTGCATCAGGTCACGGGTGACCTCGGTCTGGCCGTAGACCATCACCGTCTTGCCGCCGGTCAGGGCTTTGAGATCCAGACGCTGGCGGCGCCCGCCAACCAGCAGTTCGACCCCCTCGTGCACCAGGCCTTCACGGTCCATGCGCTCGGCCACACCGGCCTCGCGCAGCAGGTCGACCGTGCCTTGCTCCAGCACCCCGGCGCGGATGCGGCCTAGTACGTACTCGGCGGTCTGGCGTTCGACGATGATGTTATCGATACCGGCCTTGTGCAGCAGCTGGCCCAGCAGCAGGCCAGACGGACCTGCACCAATAATTGCAACCTGAGTTTTCATTGTTGTTGTCTCTGTTCGGACGATACCGGCCCGGGACTGGCAGCGGGGCGGCATCTGCTGTTAGGGTTTGCCCTTGCATTTTTACTGGCAGAAAACGCCGTTTAAGTGTGCTATTCCATAAAAAACCTGCACTTTTACGAAAAGCGTTCGATTAACGGACAGGCCAACCCAGATGAAATCCACCCTCCCCGGCGTCCCGTTGTTCAAGCTGTATGGCGAAAATCAGGCCTGGCCCGGCACCGACCTGCTGCACTGCGAGTCGATCCCGGCACGCAGCCGCCTGCATCACTGGGAGATCAAGCCGCACCAGCATGCCGAGCTGTTCCAGCTGCTGTATGTACAGCGTGGCCAGGCCCAGGTGGAGATCGAGGGGGTGCGCAGTGCCATCGGCGAAGCGGCGATCCAGGTCGTGCCACCGATGACCGTGCATGGCTTTCGCTTCAGCGCCGATATCCAGGGCTATGTCCTGACCTTTGGTACTGCCCTTGTAGCGAACCTGGAACAGCGCCTGGGCGCGCCACTGACGGTGCTGGCACAACCTGCGTGCTATCCGTTGGGCCATGACCGCGTGCACCTGCGCAGCCTGATCGACACCTTGCAGCAGGAGTACCAGGGCAGTGCCCCGGCACGCGCCGCGATGCTCGAAGCGTTGGTGACCGCGCTGATGGTGTGGATCAGCCGCCGTCAGCAGCAAGGGCAGGCACCGCGTAACCGTGATGAACGTGACCGGCTGTTGTTGGGGCAATACTTGCGCCTGGTCGAAGCGCATTACCGCGAGCATCTGTCGGTTGAAGCGTTTGCCGCGCGGCTGAATGTTCCGAGCTTGCAACTGAACCAGCTGTGCCGGGCGCTGAGTGGCCAGACAGCGTTGCAGGTGGTGCACCAGCGGTTGTTGCTGGAGGCGCGACGCAACCTTATTTACACGCGGATGAGCATCGGGCAGTTGTCGGACAGCCTGGGGTTTACCGACCCGACCTACTTCGCCCGGTGGTTCAAGCGCTTGAGTGGGCAAACGCCCAATGCGTATCGCAGATCAGGGTTGTCGGAATAATCCTTGGCGGCCTCTTCTTGACGTATACGTCAACCTGCCCTCAGGATATCCGCATACCCCACGCCGAGCCCGAGCATGAGCATGAGCACTCAGACCTACAGCATCTCCGACCTGTCCCGCGAACTGGACATCACCACCCGCGCTATCCGCTTCTACGAAGAACAGGGCCTGCTCAGCCCTGAGCGTCGTGGCCTGGAACGCATCTATTCACCGCGCGACAAGGTCAGCTTGAAGCTCATCCTGCGTGGCAAACGCATCGGCTTTTCCCTGGCCGAGTGCCGCGAACTGATCGAACTGTACGACCCCACCAGCGGCAACCTCAAACAGCTCAACAGCATGCTGGCGAAGATTGCCGAGCGCCGCGCCCAGCTGGAGCAGCAGATGCTGGACATCCACCAGATGCAACTGGAACTGGACACCGCCCAGGAGCGCTGCGAACAAGCCCTGGCCGCCACCCTGAACAACAAAGACAACCGCTGAACGCCACAGGAAACCCGCCATGTCCTTGCCCAAACACGTCCGTCTGGTCGAAGTCGGCCCCCGCGACGGCCTGCAGAACGAAGCCCAGCCCATCAGCGTCGCCGACAAGGTACGCCTGGTCAACGACCTTACCGAAGCGGGCCTGGCCTATATAGAAGTGGGCAGTTTCGTGTCTCCCAAGTGGGTGCCACAGATGGCCGGCTCTGCCGAGGTATTCGCCGGCATCCAGCAGCGCCCCGGTGTGACGTATGCCGCCCTGGCGCCGAACCTGCGCGGTTTCGAGGACGCCCTCGCTGCCGGGGTCAAGGAAGTAGCGGTGTTCGCTGCCGCCTCCGAAGCGTTCTCGCAACGCAACATCAATTGCTCGATCAGCGAAAGCCTCAAGCGCTTCGAACCCATCATGGACGCTGCGCGCAGCCACGGCGTACGCGTGCGCGGGTATGTGTCATGTGTGCTTGGCTGCCCTTACGAGGGCAAGGTCAGCGCCGAGCAGGTGGCCCCGGTGGCCCGCGCCCTGCACGACATGGGCTGCTACGAGGTCTCGCTGGGTGACACCATTGGCACCGGCACCGCAGGCGACACCCGACGCCTGTTCGAGGTGGTGTCGGCCCAGGTACCGCGCGAGCAGTTGGCCGGACACTTCCATGACACTTACGGCCAGGCCTTGGCTAACGTCTATGCCAGCCTGCTCGAGGGCATCAGCGTATTCGACAGCTCGGTAGCCGGGCTGGGCGGCTGCCCTTACGCCAAGGGTGCTACCGGCAATATCGCCAGTGAAGACGTTGTGTACCTGCTGCAGGGGCTTGGCATTGAAACCGGCATCGACCTGGGCCGGCTGATAGCCGCCGGCCAGCGCATCAGCGGCGTGCTGGGCCGCGACAACGGGTCGCGGGTAGCACGGGCGTGCAGCGCACAATAGGTCACACCGGTGTCACATTGGTGTGGGTGAAGTGTTACCTCCCGCACATTTCACAGCAAAAAATCGGGTAACAGGGAAACAAATCGGCAGAATTTCAGGCTGGGCGATGTCAACCAAAATTCTTAAGTCATTGATTTTAAAGGGTTTTTAAAAGTTGGCACGCACCCTGCTATATCTTTGGTACAAGAACAAAAAAAACGCGATACCCAATAAAAACAACAGGTAACGGCTCTGACATAACAAGAACAACACGGCAGAGGCGTAGCAAGCAGATTTTTTTGGAGTCGACACGCTTTTCAGGGGTTCGCCCCGCGGTCTGGCACAGAACAATAAAACTACCTCAAGGTAGCGGCAGCCAGGTTCGGATCAGCAATGATGAAAGCAGGTCAGCGCTCAAAAAAATACGTTTGCTCTTGACCCCGCATGGGGGTCGCCCGCAACACCAGGACAAGCCGACAAAAACAACAAAAGGCCGGTCCCAATAATAAAAAAAGAGCAGGCAACAACGCTTTGAGGGGAGCTTCGGCTCCCCTCAGTGCTTCCTGCCCTCTTCCTCCTTCTGCTTCTCCTCATCCTGCCCTTCGACCTTCTCCACCAGCAACGGCATCGTGCCCAGTACCAGCAGGGCCAGTACCGTGCTGATCAGCGCCGTGGCTTCGCGCCCCATGCCAGCGGCCGTGCCAATGGCAGCCGTCATCCATAGCCCGGCAGCGGTCGTCAGGCCCTTCACATGGCTGGTGTCCTGGCCGTTACCCTTCAGAATGGTACCCGCACCGAGAAAACCGATACCGGCAACGATGCCCTGGATCACCCGACTGAGTGCCTGTTCATCAGCCCCCGCCATACTGGGCGACAGTACGAACAGGGCGGCCCCCAGCGACACCAGCATGTGGGTACGCACCCCGGCAGACTTGCCCTTGTGTTCGCGCTCGAAGCCCAGTACTGCGCCGAGCACAGCAGCCATCAGCAAGCGCACAAGGATTTGCGTGACCTCGCGCTCATCGGTGACATCGGCGAATTCCGCCTGGATTGCTTGCCAGATGACATCCATCGCAGTTGTTTCCCCTGCTTGAGCTTCATGAATCCGCCCGCCACGTCAGCAGGCCTGCCCTCTGCATGGTTGACCGCCACACGTACTGCAAAGTGCCGCTCAGCTTGCTGATGCAGCAACTGGCCCCTGACCGCGGTCCACCCTGTAATCACCCTGGGAGGACCCCACCATGCCCATTGAAATCGACGAAACCACCCGCCGCTGCACACTGATCGGCGAAGGCCTGCGCATCGAGGGCGAAGGCCCGGATATCGAGATCATCACCGACGAACAGTTGCGTATGTCGGTGGCCATACTGGCCGGCCAACGCGTGCCCATTACCGAAACCGAGGCCGATGCACTGACCGTGGCGGGTGCGGTGGATAGCCGCAGGCATCTGAAGGCCAGCGCGCCAGGCTCGGTGATATGAGGCTTGGCGGGGCCATGCGGCAAATCTGATATGGTTTTTATCGTAAAATCTGAACCTGTGCTGATAACAGCTTCAGCGCCATAGTGCTCATGCCTGATCGAGGCCTGATGAGCACCGAACCATGAACGATAGAATCCCTTTTACAGAGATCGCCACCGCCCCAGCCAGCATCCAAGCGCGACGCACCGACAGCGGCATCCAGACCCGCAGCTTTACCGGGCTTTACCGTAACCTGCGCATCGGCTTTGCCGGCGCCCTGTTCGTGCTGTTCTTCGGCACGGCCTGGCTGAACTGGAACGGCCGCCAGGCCGTACTGTGGGACCTGGGAAACAGCAAGTTCCACATCTTCGGCGCCACCTTCTGGCCACAGGACTTCATCCTGCTGTCGGCGCTGCTGATCATCTGTGCCTTTGGCCTGTTCGCCATCACCGTCTACGCCGGGCGCGTCTGGTGCGGTTACAGTTGCCCACAAAGCACCTGGACCTGGCTATTCATGTGGTGCGAAAAGGTTACCGAGGGGGACCGCAACCAGCGCATCAAGCTGGCCGCGGCGCCCTGGAGCCTGAACAAACTGGCCCGTCGCACGCTCAAACATAGCCTGTGGTTGGCCATTGGCGTGCTCACGGGGCTGACCTTCGTCGGCTACTTCACCCCGATCCGGCCACTGGCCGCAGAATTGCTCACCTTGCAACTGGGCGGTGTGGCACTGTTCTGGGTGCTGTTCTTCACGGCCGCTACCTACATCAATGCCGGCCTGCTGCGTGAAGCGGTGTGCCTGCACATGTGCCCGTATGCGCGCTTCCAGAGCGTGATGTTCGACAAGGACACCCTGGCGGTCGCCTACGACCCGCGTCGTGGCGAAGCCCGTGGTCCGCGCAAGAAAGGCAGTGATGTCGGTGCCCAGGGACTGGGCGACTGCATCGATTGCACCCTGTGCGTGCAGGTGTGCCCCACCGGCATCGACATCCGTGATGGCTTGCAGATGGCTTGCATCGGCTGTGCCGCGTGCATCGACGCCTGTGATGGGGTAATGGACAAGATGGGTTACGCCCGCGGCCTGATTGGCTACAAGTCCGAGCACAGCCTGCAAGGCGGTACTACGCACTGGCTGCGCCCGCGCCTGTTGGGCTACGCTGCCGCACTGCTGGTCATGATCGGGGCACTGGTGGTGGCCCTGCAGATGCGCCCGATGGTATCGCTGGATGTGATCAAGGACCGCGGCCTGTTCCGTGAAAACGCCCAAGGCCAGATCGAGAACATTTACCTGCTCAAGGTCATCAACAAGACCGAACGTACCCAGCACTATCAATTGCGCCTGCTGGACGCTGACGGTTTCACCCTGCAGGGCAGTAGCGCACTGGTCATCCCTGCTGGCGAAATGAGCGAACTGCCGGTGTCGGTGGCGATGCTCGCCGAGCGCCCGACCAGCAGCTCGCAGACGCTGAGCTTTGAAATCAGCGAGCGTGACGACCCCGCTATCCGCAGCGTGGCGCACAGTCGCTTCGTCGCCCCCATGAACCGCTGATCCCTTACACTCACGCCACCTTGCCTGCCAGGCTGGACAGAAGGCCAGAATGAAACGCTACGAACGCTTCGCCGATGACATTGCCGAACTGATCCGCTCCGGGGTGCTGGGCCCCGGCCAGCGCGTGCCGTCCGTGCGCTACGCCAGCCAGACCCACGGGGTCAGCCCGTCTACTGTGTTCCAGGCCTATTACCTGCTGGAACGGCGCGGGCTGATCCGCGCCCGGCCGCGCTCCGGGTATTTCGTCAACGCCCACGTTCCGCGCCAGTTCAGCGAGCCGCAGGCGCTGCAGCCGGTGAGCGAGTCTACCGATGTCGACGTCAGCGCCTTGGTATTTTCGATCCTCGACTCGATCAAGGACCCCAACACCATTGCCTTCGGCTCAGCCTTTCCCAGCCCTGAGCTGTTCCCGCTGCAGCGCCTGTCGCGCTCACTGGCCAGTGCCAGCCGCAGCATGGACCCGCGCATGGTGGTGACCGATCTGTCCCCCGGCAACCCGCAGCTGCGCCGGCAGATCGCCCTGCGCTACATGGTCGGTGGGCTGATGCTGCCGATGGAAGAGCTGCTGATCACCAACGGCGCACTGGAGGCCCTGAACCTGTGCCTGCAGGCCGTGACCCAGCCGGGCGACCTGGTCGCCATCGAGGCCCCGGCCTTCTATGCCTGCCTGCAGGTGCTGGAGCGGCTCAAGCTCAAGGCCGTGGAAATCCCCGTGCACCCCCGCGAGGGCATGGACCTGGGGGTGCTGGCGCAGACCCTGGAAAAGCACCCGGTAAGGGCCGTGTGGTGCATGACCAACTTCCAGAACCCGGTAGGTGCAAGCATGCCGGAGGCCAAGAAACAGGCCCTGGTGGAGTTGCTGGCACGCCATCAGGTGCCGTTGATCGAAGACGACGTGTACGCCGAGCTGTACTACTCGCAACAGGCGCCCAAACCCGCCAAGGCCTTCGACACCCAGGGCCTGGTCATGCACTGCGGCTCGTTCGCCAAAAGCCTGGCACCGGGCTATCGCATTGGCTGGGTGGCCGCCGGGCGCTTTGCGCAGAAGATCGAGCGGTTGAAACTGATGACCTCCCTGTGTGCCTCCATGCCGGCCCAGGCGGCCATCGCCGACTACCTGCAACACGGCGGCTACGACCGCCACCTGCGCAAGCTGCGCTACGCGCTGGAGGGCCAGCAGGCCAACATGCTGGCAGCCATCGCCCGCCACTTCCCGGCGCAGACACGGGTCAGCCAGCCTTCCGGCGGCTACTTCCTGTGGCTGGAACTGCCCGAGCAGATGGACGCCCTCAAGCTGTTCCACATGGCCCTGGCCCAAGGCATCAGCATCGCCCCTGGGCCGATCTTTTCGCCCACCCGACGCTTTGGCAATTGCATCCGCCTGAACTACGGCAGCCCCTGGCATGACGGCGCCGAACAGGCCATGGAAACCCTCGGGCGGATCATTCGCTCGTTCTGATAGCGAGGGGCCCGAGCGGCGACTATAGTTGCTGGTTTCGATCATCAGGCCCTCGTCATGCAGCCAGATACGCTTGCGTCCTTTGCCCGATTGCAGGCGCGCGTCGCAGAACTGGAAGCACGCCTGGCAGCGCGCGAAGACAACGTTCAGGCGCATGACAGGCTGCTTGGAGAACTGCTCGACAACAGCGTGGCCAACGTGTTTGCGGCCGACCGCAGCATGCGCCTGTTGGCCATCAACCGCACGGCGCGCGAAACCTTCGAACGTTACCGAGGCTTCGTGCCGCAGGTTGGCGACTACGTACCCCAGTTCCTGACCGATCAACCCGACATCATGGGCCGCCTGGCCCCGATATGGCCGCGCATACTGGCAGGGGAAGCGTTCATCGACACCGTCACCTTCGGGCTGGACGACGCACCACGCCACTACGAAATTCGCTACCACCCGTGGCTCGATGCTCAGCAGCGAATTCAGGGCGGCTACCTGTTCGCCTATGACATCACGCAGCGCGTGACCGAACAGGAACGCCTGCAGCAGGCCGAAGAAGCACTGCGCCAGGCGCAGAAGATGGAGGCGGTCGGTCAGTTGACCGGCGGGATTGCCCATGATTTCAACAACCTGCTGGCCAGCATCCTTGGCGCGCTGGAACTGGCCGGGCAACATCTGGTGCAGCAACGCCTGGCGGACACCACACAGCTGCTTGAACTCAGCCGGCACAATGCCCAACGCGCCGCAGCCTTGGTGCAGCGCTTGCTGGCATTCTCACGGCAGCAGACGCTGGTCCCGCAACGGGTCGATGTGCAGCAACTGGTGGCCGGCATGAACGACCTGATCAGCAGCTCCACCGGCCCCTATGTCGACTACCACGACCAGACGCATGCCGGACTCTGGCCTATCCGAATAGACGCACAGCAACTGGAAAACGCGCTGCTCAACCTGTGCATCAACGCCCGTGACGCCATGCCGCTTGGCGGCACCTTGAGCATCGGTTGCGCCAATGTCGAAGTGCAAGGCGCCGAAGCCAGGCAACTGGGCCTGGCCGCTGGCCGGTTTCTGCGTATCCGCGTTGAAGACACCGGCATGGGCATGTCCAAAGCAGTGATGCAGCGCGCCCTTGAGCCCTTCTTCACCACCAAGCCGCTCGGCCAGGGCACTGGCCTTGGGCTGTCCATGGTCTACGGCTTTGTGCGGCAATCCGGTGGCCAGCTGGTCATCGATAGCACGCTTGGCCAGGGTACGGCCATCAACCTGTATCTCCCCTGCGATGAAAGCATCGCCGCCGCTTCACCCAGCCCCCACGTCGAGGGGCCTGCGCCTGCGGCCTCGCTTCAGCAGCGCGTGTGCAAGGTGATGCTGGTGGAAGACGAGCCGGCCCTGCGCCTGGTCATGCTGGAGGTATTGCTAGACCAGGGCCATGAAGTTCAGGCATTCGAAGATGGCCGCCAGGCATACAAGGCCTTGCAGGAAGCCCCTGCGCCGGACTTGCTGATCACCGATGTCGGCCTGCCAGGGGGTATCGATGGCTACCAACTCGCGGACGCCTGTCGAGGTATTGCACCACATGCCGCGGTGCTGCTGATCACAGGCTATGACCTTGCGCACAGTACGGCAAATGCGCGGCCCCACCGGCGCACCGAACTGCTGGCCAAGCCCTTCGATCTGCAAGCACTTGCCCAGGCGCTTGAACGGCTGCTGGGGAGCACCGCCCAGTCACCCTGAGTGGCTATTCGCCTGCAGGTGAACACGTTAAAGTCAGGACTTTTCATTGGCCGGACGCAGGCATGCCTTCTCGTGATCTGAACTCACTGCGCCAACAAGTCGAAGACCTCCAGCGACAGAACACACTGCTGGAGCAACGGCTTGCAAGCCTCCAGGCGCACGACCAGGACTTCTATCGCTCACTGTTCGACACCATGGACGAAGGCTTCTGCATCATCGAGTTCTTCGATGGCCCCCATGGCCCCCTGAGTGACTACGTGCACGTGCTGGCCAACGCAGCCTATGCCAAACACGCCGGCATCCCCAACGTGGTCGGGCAAAAACTGCGCGAGATGGTACCCGATGAGGCGGATGACTGGGTGGCCCGCTATGGCGCGGTGCTTCGCACCGGCGAACCGCTGCACTTCGAGCAGGAACTGATTGCCACGGGCCACGTGCTGTCGGTGACCACTTTTCGCATAGAACCTGCCGAGAAACGCCAGGTAGCGGTGCTGTTCAAGGATGTCACCGAACGCCGGCGTGCAGAGCAGGCCCTGCAGCGCCTGAACGAAGAGCTCGAGCAACGGGTGAATGCCGCACTGGCGGAGCGCCGCTTGTTTGCCGAGCTGGTCGATCATAGTGTGGTCAATGTGCATGTGGTCGACAAGGACCTGCGCTGGCTGGCGGTCAATCGCCAGGCCAGGCATGACTTCCACCTGCTATACGGGAGGACACCCGAAATCGGCGACTACCTGCCCGGGTTGTTCGAGGATGGCACCGCCGGCCAGACGCCTATTCTGCCGATGTGGCAGCGCGCCCTGGCAGGCGAGCAGTTCATCGAGATCGGCACCTTCGGCAAGCCCCCCGCGGTGCGTCATTATGAGTTGCGCTTCAATGCCTTGCGCGACCCCAAAGGCGAGGTACAGGGCGCGTTTCTGTTCGCCTATGACATCAGTGAGCGTGTGCAGGAGCAGGAACGCTTGGCCAAGGCCGAAGCGGCGCTGCGCCAGGCACAGAAGATGGAGGCCGTAGGCCAGCTCAGTGGCGGCATTGCCCACGACTTCAACAATTTGCTGGGCGGCATCCTGGGCGCCCAGGAGTTGATGCGGCAACGCCTGGACCAGTCACGCTTCGACGCCCTGGCGCCCTTGCTGGAGCTGTCCAGCAGCGCGGCGCAGCGGGCCTCTTCGCTGGTGCACCGGCTGCTGGCGTTCTCCCGCCAGCAGACCCTGCAACCCTGCTCCACGCAAGTGGCCACCTTGGTGGCCGGCATGGAAGACCTGCTGCGCCGCACCATCGGCCCGGCGATTACCCTGAGCAGCCGCTTTGCCAGCCAGCTGTGGCCGACCTTCATCGACCCTCCCCAACTGGAAAGCGCCTTGCTCAACTTATGCATCAACGCGCGCGATGCCATGCCTGCCGGTGGTGTGATCGAGATCATCGGCGACAACCTGCTGCTTGACGACGAGCAGGCCGTGGCACTGGAACTGCCGGCCAGCGAGTTCGTGCGGCTGAGCATCGTCGACAACGGTAGCGGCATGTCGGCTGAAGTTGTCGAGCGCGCAGTCGAGCCGTTCTTCACCACCA
Source organism: Pseudomonas sp. yb_2 (assembly GCF_043103905.1). Taxonomy (NCBI): domain Bacteria; kingdom Pseudomonadati; phylum Pseudomonadota; class Gammaproteobacteria; order Pseudomonadales; family Pseudomonadaceae; genus Pseudomonas; species Pseudomonas sp. yb_2. Next base: position 151,008 of record NZ_JBICKH010000034.1, read on the forward strand.
AGCCGATGGGCCAGGGTACCGGCCTGGGTCTGTCCATGACCTATGGCTTCGTGCGGCAGTCGGGTGGGCAATTACGGGTGCTGTCGGTGCCTGGCGAGGGTACCCGCATCGAGCTGCTGTTACCCCGCCACCACGAGCAAGCCCAGGCGCCAATCAGCAAACCTCCGCGCACGCTCTTGCAAAGAAGCAGCGAGGCTGCAAAACGCATTCTGTTGGTTGAAGACCAGACGGCCTTGCGCCTGGTGATTGGCGAAGTGTTGGAAGAGCTGGGCTATCGGGTGGACGCCTTCGAGAACGGTCCGTCTGCCCTCACCCACCTGCAAAGCGGCGAACGGCCAGACTTGCTGCTGAGCGATGTCGGCCTGCCTGGCGGCCTGAATGGCCGCCAGGTAGCTGAACGTTTCCGTGAGCGCTACCCGGACCTCAAGGTGCTGTTGATCACCGGCTACGATGAGAGTGCGGCGTTCAGCGACGGCCAACCGCTGCAAGGTACGTTGGTGTTGACCAAGCCGTTCGAACTGGAAGCACTGGCAGAGCGGGTTCGCGAGCTGCTGGAACCTTGACGGGCGCTCAGCGCCCGCCGCCCAGGTCGATGAAGCTGCCGGTGGCATAGGAGGCTTTGTCCGAAAGCAACCAGAGGATGGCCTCGGCCACTTCCTCGGGACGCCCCCCTCGGCCCATGGGCAAGCCAGGTTCGAGCTTGCTGACGCGGTCCGGGTCACCCGAAAGCGCATGGAAACCGGTATGGATATAGCCTGGTCGTACGCCATTGACGCGCACGCCCTCGCCTGCCACTTCTTTGGCCAGGCCGATGGTGAAGGTGTCGAGCGCGCCCTTGGAGGCGGCATAGTCGACATATTCGTTGGGCGAACCCAGGCGTGCGGCTACCGATGATACGTTGACGATGGCCCCGCCTTGCCCGCCATGCCGGCGCGCCATGCGCAGCAGGGCGTGCTTGGCGCAGAGCATGGGGCCGACGACGTTGGTCTTCATGACGTTCAGCAGCCGGAACTCGGACATGTCCTCGACCCTGCTCTGCTGGCCGATGGTGCCGGCGTTGTTGACCAGTGCGGTGACCGGGCCGAGCTCGTCGTCGACGCGCAGGAACAGCTGGATGATTTCATCTTCGACGCTGACGTCGGCGCGCACCGCGATGGCTTCGACGCCCAGGGCGCGGACCTGGCTGAGGATGGTTTCGGCGGCCTGGTCATCGGCGTGATAGTTGATGCAGATGCGGTAGCCCTGGCGGGCGGCCAGCAGCGCAGTGGCGGCGCCGATACCGCGGCTGCCGCCGGTGATGACAATGACGTTCTCCATGGGTTTGCCAATGGTTTGGGGAAGGGAGCATCGACAATAGGCGAAATCGCGCTGCGTTGGAATGACGAACATCAGCACAGCCAACCCTCTGCTGTTGATGTGGCTTTTGATCTGGCTTTTGATCTTGATCTTGATCTTGATCTTCGCGACTTCAGGAGGCCGAACGCAGGCCTTGCGGAGGCAGGTGACGGGCATGGATGCCCGTCAAGCGCTGAGGCCCCAGGATGGGGCCTTCGGCGCGGTCCTGCCGGGAGCAAGGCCGGAGTGAGGGAACCCCGGAGCGCAGCGCAGGGGCCGGATGATGGGAGCGCAGCGTTTTTTGGTTACTTTTTGTCGCGTTTGACAAAAAGTGACTCGCCGTAAGGGCGAAAAGGTGAGTCAGCGTCGCCATCGCGAATGGACTGTTCGCTGAGTCAAAACAGACGAGTTCGCATCTTGCTTCTTGCTTCTTGCTTCTTGGATGTGGGCATTCACATCGAGTAGGTATTCATTCACGCAGGTGGCGCATAGTCACCCTTCCGCCCTTACGGCGGGTCACTTTTTGTCAAACGCGACAAAAAGTAACCAAAAAACGCTGCGCTCCTATCATCCGGCCCCTGCGCTACGCTCCGGGGTTCCCTCGCTCCGGGCTTGCTCCCGGCAGGACCGCGCCGAAGGCCCCATCCATGGGGCCTCAGCGCTTGACGGGCATCCATGCCCGTCACCTCCCTCCGCAAGGCCTGCGCTCGGCCTCCTGAAGTCGCAATCCGCGGCGCCTGGGCTATCGCGCGCTTAGAAGCAAAATCAAAAGCCGAAGCGAGGGCGAGGGCGAGGGCGAGGGCGAGGGCGAGGGCGAGGGCGAGGGCGAGGGCGAGGGCGAGGGCGAGGGCATCGAGATCTTGCCTTGTGTTTAGATCAACTCTGCTGTTGATGTGGCTGTTGATCTGGC
>NZ_JBICKH010000035.1:0-32957 GCF_043103905.1 Pseudomonas sp. yb_2
CGTTCGGCCTCCTGAAGTCGCGAAGATCAAAAGCCAGATCAAAAGCCAGATCAAAAGCGGGAGTGAAACCTGAAATCAACGCTGATGCTGGCCCGCGAGCGGCGATAGCCGCAGGACTATCAGCACAATAGCGAACGGTGGTTGTCCTGAAACCTGCGAAAGAGGACAATTATCGGCTTCCCGTCACAACCAGCGACCTTGCATGGCCTTTCTTGCACTTGGTATCAACCATAAGACTGCCTCGGTAGACGTACGCGAGCGCGTGGCGTTTACCCCAGAGCAGCTGGTAGACGCCCTGCAGCAGCTCTGCCGACTGACGTCCAGCCGCGAGGCGGCGATCCTGTCGACCTGCAACCGCAGTGAGCTCTATATAGAGCAGGACCACCTGTCCGCCGACGCCGTGCTGCAGTGGCTGGCCGACTATCACCGCCTCAGCATCGACGAGCTGCGCGCCAGCGCCTACGTGCATGAAGAGCACGAAGCCGTGAAGCACATGATGCGCGTGGCCTCGGGCCTGGACTCGCTGGTTCTCGGTGAACCTCAGATCCTGGGCCAGATGAAGTCCGCCTACGCCGTGGCCCGCGAAGCCGGTACCGTCGGGCCGTTGCTTGGGCGCCTGTTCCAGGCCACCTTCAGTGCCGCCAAGCAGGTGCGTACCGATACGGCCATCGGTGAAAACCCGGTTTCGGTTGCGTTCGCCGCGGTCAGCCTGGCCAAGCAGATTTTCGCCGACCTGGGCCGCAGCCAGGCCCTGCTGATCGGTGCCGGCGAAACCATCACCCTGGTCGCCCGCCACCTGCACGAGCAGGGCGTACGCCGTATCGTGGTGGCCAACCGCACCCTGGAGCGCGCCAGCATCCTGGCCGAGCAGTTCGGTGCGCATGCCGTGCTGCTGGCAGACATTCCCCAGGAACTGGCCAACAGTGACATCGTGATCAGTTCCACCGCCAGCCAGTTGCCGATCCTGGGCAAGGGCGCGGTCGAGAGCGCACTGAAACAGCGCCGACACAAGCCGATCTTCATGGTCGACATCGCTGTACCTCGCGATATCGAAACCGAAGTCGGCGAGCTGGATGATGTCTACCTGTACACCGTCGACGACCTGCACGATGTAGTGGCAGAAAACCTCAAGAGCCGCCAGGGTGCGGCTCAGGCGGCCGAAGAGCTGGTATCCGTGGGCGCCGAAGACTTCATGCTGCGCCTGCGCGAACTGGCTGCGGTGGACGTGCTCAGGGCCTATCGCCAGCAAAGTGAGCGCCTTCGCGACGAAGAACTGCAAAAGGCCCTGCGCCTGCTGGCCAATGGCGGCAACCCCGAAGACGTGCTGGCCCAACTGGCCCGGGGCCTGACCAACAAACTCCTGCATGCGCCCAGCGTGCAGCTGAAAAAGCTCTCGGCCGAGGGCCGCCTCGATGCGCTGGCCATGGCCCAGGAACTCTTTGCCCTCAACGAGGGCTCCACGGACAAATCCCCGCAATGAAAGCGTCGCTGCTGAACAAACTGGAAATCCTCCAGGACCGTTTTGAAGAACTCACCGCCCTGCTCGGTGACGCCGAGGTTATTTCCGACCAGACGCGTTTTCGCGCCTACTCCCGCGAGTATGCCGAGGTAGAGCCGGTCTACGCTGCTTATAAAGAGTGGCGTAAAGTCCAGGACGACCTCGAAGGCGCCCAGGCGCTGCTCAAGGACAGTGACCCGGACCTGCGTGAAATGGCCGTGGAAGAGGTGCGTGAAGCCAAGGAGCAACTGTTGACCCTGGAGGCGCAGCTGCAACGCATGCTGCTGCCCAAAGACCCCAACGACGGTCGCAACGTGTTTCTCGAAATCCGCGCCGGTACGGGTGGCGACGAGGCAGCCATCTTCTCTGGTGACCTGTTCCGCATGTATTCGCGCTACGCCGAAAAGCGCGGCTGGCGCCTGGAGATCTTGTCCGAGAACGAAGGCGAGCACGGCGGCTACAAGGAAATCATTGCCCGCGTCGAGGGCGAGAATGTCTACGGCAAGCTCAAGTTCGAGTCCGGTGCACACCGGGTTCAGCGTGTGCCCGAGACCGAGTCCCAAGGCCGTGTCCACACTTCCGCGTGCACGGTGGCGGTGCTCCCCGAGCCGGACGAGCAGGCCGCCATCGAAATCAACCCGGCCGACTTGCGCGTGGATACCTACCGTGCCTCCGGTGCCGGCGGCCAGCACGTCAACAAGACCGATTCGGCGATCCGTATCACTCACTTGCCTACCGGTATCGTGGTCGAATGCCAGGAGGAGCGCTCGCAGCACAAGAACCGTGCTCGCGCCATGTCCTGGCTGTCGGCCAAGCTGAACGACATGCAGACCAGTGCCGCGCAGAACGCCATTGCCAGTGAGCGCAAGCTGCTGGTGGGGTCCGGTGACCGCTCCGAGCGCATCCGCACCTACAATTATCCACAGGGGCGGGTGACCGATCACCGCATCAACCTGACCCTGTATTCGTTGGACGACATCCTCAGCGGTGGCGTAGACGCGGTGATCGAACCGCTGCTGGCCGAATACCAGGCCGATCAACTGGCCGCCTTGGGGGACTGATGACTGTCATCGCCAGCCTGTTGCGCAACGCGCAGTTGCCTGAATCGCCCACTGAGCGCCTGGATGCCGAACTGCTGCTGGCTGCGGCCATCGGTAAATCGCGCAGCTACCTGCATACCTGGCCCGAGCGTATCGTCAGCAGCGAAGATGCCGAGACCTATGCCGGCTACCTGCAGCGCCGCCGTGGCGGCGAGCCAGTGGCCTATATCCTTGGGCTGCAGGGCTTCTGGAAGATCGACCTGGAGGTTGCGCCGCATACCCTGATCCCGCGGCCGGATACCGAACTGCTGGTCGAGACGGCGCTTGAACTGCAACCCGCTTCGCCCGCCAAGGTTCTCGACCTGGGTACCGGTACGGGGGCCATCGCTCTGGCGCTGGCCAGCGAACGCCCGGCCTGGCAGGTGACAGCGGTTGACCGGGTGGAGGAGGCTGCCGCCCTCGCCGAGCGCAACCGCCAGCGGTTGGGCCTGGCCAACGCTCGGGTACGGCTGAGCCACTGGTTCGACAGCCTGGCCGGGGAGCGTTTCGACCTCATTGTCAGCAACCCGCCCTACATCGCCGCTGAAGACCCGCACCTGGTGGCCGGCGACGTGCGCTTCGAACCCAGCAGTGCCCTGGTGGCCGGTGCCGATGGCCTGGACGACCTTCGCGTGATCGCCGCCCAGGCCCCCGCGCACTTGTTGCCAGGTGGTTGGCTACTGCTGGAACATGGCTACGATCAGGCGGCGGCGGTACGCGCTCTGCTGGCTGAACATGGCTTTATCGAGGTGGCCAGCCGCACGGACCTGGGCGGCCATGAACGCATTACCCTGGGGCGACTGCCATGCTGAGTGATCAGGAACTGCTGCGTTACAGCCGCCAGGTGCTGCTGTCCCAGATCGACATCGATGGCCAGCTGCGGCTCAAGCAGAGCAAAGCGCTGATCATCGGGCTGGGTGGCCTGGGCTCGCCAGTCGCCCTGTACCTGGCCGCCGCTGGCGTGGGTGAGCTGCACCTGGCCGACTTCGACACCGTCGACCTGACCAACCTGCAACGCCAGGTCATCCACGACAGTGCCAGCGTTGGCATGAGCAAGGTCGACTCGGCCTTGCAGCGCTTGCAGGCAATCAACCCGGAAGTCAGCCTGGTTGCTCACCGCCAGGCACTGGACGAGGACTCGCTGGTGGCTGCGGTGGCGGCGGTCGACCTGGTGCTGGACTGCTCCGACAATTTCTCTACCCGCGAGGCGGTCAACGCTGCCTGTGTCGCCGCCGGCAAGCCGCTGGTCAGCGGAGCGGCAATCCGTCTGGAAGGTCAGCTGTCGGTGTTCGACCCGCGGCGTGACTACAGTCCGTGCTATCACTGCCTGTACGGGCATGGTAGCGAAGCTGAACTGACCTGCAGCGAAGCAGGCGTCATTGGCCCGCTGGTGGGGCTGGTGGGTAGCCTGCAGGCGCTGGAGGCGATGAAGCTGCTGGCGGGCTTCGGTGAGCCGTTAGTCGGCCGCTTGCTGTTGATCGATGCCCTCGGCACCCGTATCCGCGAGCTTCGTGTCAAGCGCGACCCGGCTTGCACGGTCTGTGGTAAGCGCGATGGCTGAGCGCTCGGCGCCGATCGGCGTCATGGACTCGGGGGTTGGCGGATTGTCGGTGCTGGCCGAGATCCAGCGCCTGCTGCCCAACGAAACGTTGCTGTATGTGGGCGATTGCGGGCATATACCCTACGGTGAGAAGTCGCCGGACTATATCCGCGAGCGCTGCCGACGCATTGCCGGGTTCTTCCATGAACAAGGCGCAAAGGCCATGGTGTTGGCCTGCAACACCGCCACGGTGGCGGCAGTGGCCGACCTGCGCGAGTTGTATCCGACCTGGCCGTTGGTGGGCATGGAACCGGCCGTCAAGCCTGCAGCGGCAGCCACCCGCTCGGGCGTGGTCGGTGTGCTGGCCACCACCGGTACCCTGCAGAGTGCCAAGTTCGCAGCCTTGCTCGATCGCTTCGCAAATGACGTACAGGTTATTACCCAGCCTTGCCCAGGGCTGGTCGAGCTGATCGAAGCCGGTGACCTGGTAAGCCCGGCGGTGCGCCAGCTGCTGCAAGGTTATGTGCAGCCGCTACTGGCTGCAGGTTGCGATACGCTGATCCTGGGCTGCACCCATTACCCTTTCCTTCGCCCATTGCTGGCCGGCATGGTCCCGGATGACGTGGCCATCATCGACACCGGCGCGGCCGTGGCGCGTCAGTTGCAACGGCTGTTGGGTGCCAATGATCTGTTGGCCGAAGGCCCGGCCGGCGCTGCACGCTTCTGGACCAGCGCTGACCCAGAAGCCTTAAGAAAAATCCTACCTGTGCTGTGGCATAAGTCCGACGATGTGCAAAGCTTTGCGTTGTGAAAAAAACGTGAAAAAAGGCTGAACTATCGTTCCACTTCTGCTTTCTACCGCTTTGCCTGAGATGAGGCGGACAAATAACAGCATCAGAAAGAAGGATGTTTCTTATGAGGAAACTGCTCGGCTTGGCAGCGGCTGCTGCCTTTGTTTTGGGGCAAGCGATGTCGGCACAGGCTGCCGATGTTTCGTTTTCGGTGGGGCAGACTGGCGATTCGACAATGGTCTACCGGCTAGGGCTGCAATCGAATTGGGACGCGAGTTGGTGGCAGACCAGCGTTGGTCGGCTGACCGGCTATTGGGATGGGGCCTACACCTACTGGGATGGCGACGAGACCGCGAGCAATCACAGCCTGTCCTTCGCGCCGGTGTTCGTCTATGAATTTGCCGGGGAGTCGGTAAAGCCTTACATCGAAGCCGGCATCGGGGTGGCGGCGTTCTCCAGCACCGAGCTGGAAAGCAACGAGCTGGGTTCGGCGTTCCAGTTCGAGGACCGCATTGGCTTTGGTTTGCGCTTTGCCGGCGGGCATGAGATTGGGGTGCGGGCGATTCACTATTCCAACGCCGGCATCAAAGAGCCCAACGATGGTGTAGAAAGCTACAGCCTGCATTACAGAATGGCGCTCTGAATTCACCTGCATTCGCGGGCAATTCCCGCTCCTGCCGGAATACCACAGCATTAAAGGTCTGGGTAATCTGCAGGAGCGGGCTTGCCCGCGAAGAAGGTAATGCTGATTTCAGCGGTCAACGCGCCAGCGGCCACAGGCTACTAAGGTCCAGCGTCTCCAGGACCAGTTCCGGTTCTCTCTGAGGCCACCGGCGCAGCAACTCCTCTGCGGCACTGCCGGGCGTCCACGCCTCCGGTATCGCCTGTGCCGACGTTACCGTAACCTTCAACGATTGTGGCGCTACGATGGTCAGTGCTACCCCTTGGTCCTCAAGGGCCTTGCGCTGCTCACGCAGCCATTGCGGCAAGTTGTTCCAGCCCGCAGTCACCTGTGTCGGTGCAAACAGCTGCAACGCCGAATAGCGGTTGAAAAGCCCCATCACCTGGGGCGACTGCCCCTTTGTCAGCAACGGCAGCGCATTGCTCAGGCAATGCTCTGCGGCCAGCTGGTTGGTGGTGACGATCGCTTCGATCAGCTCACTGTCACTGACATTGTCTGGCAGGTAATCGGTGGTGCCGGTGTTGAGAATCAGCCCGTCCAGCGAACACCAGGCATGGCAAATCTGTTGGCACGCATCGGTGACGTGTTGTTCTTCCTGCAACTGCCACGGCAAACGCAACAATTGGTTGCCGTAGCGTGCCCCCAAATCATCCAGTGCATCGCTATCCTTGCCACTCGCGGCAACGCGATGTCCTTCATCGAGCATCCGCTCCACCAAAGCCAAGCCAAGTCCGTTGCTTGCGCCTGTAACCCAAAAACTACGCGAGTTAATCAAGACGTTATCCCCTGATTCTGCCGGCGTGGCAGCCCTTTGAATGCTTCTAGGGCCCGCTGGCGACTGCTGCTGAGATCTACGATTGGACTTAGGTACGAAGTATTACCGAAAAGGTCCGTCGATTTAATGGGTTGATGGATGGCTTTTTCATCGAGCTCCTGTAGTTCCGGTACCCAGTGGCGAATGAACCGACCCTGTGGATCGAAGCGCTGCGACTGTGAAACCGGATTGAAGATACGGAAATAGGGCACCGCATCGGTGCCGGTGGACGCACTCCACTGCCAACCCCCGTTGTTGGCGGCCAGGTCGCCGTCTATCAGGTGGCGCATGAAGTGTCGCTCGCCCTTGCGCCAGTCAATCAGCAGGTTCTTGCTGAGGAACATGGCCACGATCATGCGCAAGCGGTTGTGCATCCACCCGGTGTGCAGCAATTGGCGCATGGCGGCATCAATGATCGGGAAGCCGGTGCGGCCCTGCTCCCAGGCCTCCAGGTCTGCCGGGGCGTCACGCCAGGGCAGGGCTTCGGTCTGGGCGCGGAAGGCGCGGTGGCGCGAGACCTGTGGATAACCGCTCAGGATGTGCTTGTAGAACTCACGCCAGAGTAGCTCATTGATCCAGGTCTGCACGCCTGTGCTGCCACTGTCGAACTCGCCCCGGTTGCCGGCCAGTGCACCGTGCAAGCATTGGCGGGGCGAAATCACGCCGGCGGCCAGGTAGGGGGAAAGCTGGCTGGTACCAGGCTTGGCAGGCAAGTCGCGCAAGTGGTGGTAGTCGTCGATGGTTTCGTCCAGGAAGCGTGACAGGCGGGACTGTGCCTCAGCTTCACCGGCTGGCCAGTGGTCGCGCAATGCGGGCGTGGTTTTTCCGAACCCCTCTACATGTTGCGGGATTGGGTCGCTGCCGATGTTCAGCGGGGTCTGGCGCTTCACCCGCCGTGCCAGGGCGGGCAGGCTGCGGTGCAGATGCTCAAGGCAGGTCTTCTTGAACTGGCTGAACACCTGGAAGTAATCGCCACTGCGAGTGAGTACGGTGCCCGGACGGAAGAACAGCTGGTCGAGGTGGCTGTGCGCCTGGATGGCCGACTTTTCCAACAGTGCGCGGGTGGCATCATCCCGGCGCTGCTCATTGATGCCGTACTCCTCGTTCCAGTGCACGCTTTGCACCTGATGTTGGCGGCAGATATCGAGCACCGCCTGTGGCGCCTGGTCCCAGGTATCGATTGTGCGGATCAGCAGGGGGATGTTCAGCTTTTCCAGTGATTGGCGCAGGTCATGCAGGTTACGCAGCCAGAAGTCGACTTTGCAGTCGGCATCGTCATGGGCTTGCCATTGTCCGGGGCTGACCAGCCACAGGGCGATGGTCGGGCCGCGTTCGGTGGAGGCGCTGAGTGCAGTGTTGTCATCGATACGCAGGTCGCTGCGCAGCCAGGTCAGGTGCATGGGGGATTGATCTCTACAGGCTGTCGATCATGGGCTTGAAGCACGCGCAATGCCGCCTGCGGGGTGTCGAACAGGAAAAGGTCGGACAGCTCAAAAGCCTTCAAGCGGGTTTCATGCAGCGCCAGCGTGGCACCGCCCAGCAGCTTGGGGATCGGCAAGCCTTGCAGGGTGCGCAGCAACGCCTTGTCGTCGATGCGTGGCCCCAGGTGCAGGAGTAAGGCGCGTGGTTTGAGCGCGTTGACGGCGCTTAGCAATTGCGGGCCTGCGACGGGCTGCTCGAGCACCTCGACCGGGAAGCCATTGCTGGTGAGTAGCCAGGCGCACAACCATAAGTCTGGGCTGAAGGTGCGTTCGCTGTCTTCGGCCAGCAATACGGGGGGCCCTTGCAGCAGCTGGTTGTCGTGGTACACGCGGGCACCGAGCTTGCTGCGCAGCCAGCTGTGGAAAAACACCTGCTCCAGCCGAGCGTTGAAGTAATTGCGCCAGCGCTGGTCGAGCATGTCGAGGAGCGGCAGCAGCAATTGCTCGCACAGGGTGACCGCCGGGTACAGCGCCATGGCCTGGTTGAGTTGCTGGTCGAGGGCGCGCTGTGAAAGGCCGGCGATGGCTTCGATCAGCTGGAATTGCCGGGCTTGCCAGTCACCCTTCGGTGGGGTGCTGGCGGGTTTGTCGAGCAACTCGCGGACTTGGCCGACCGACGCGCCACGCTGCAGCCAAGCCAGAACGGCTTCGACGCGTTCGACCTGCTCAAGTGGGTACAGGCGATGCCCCTTGGCGGTGCGCTGTGGCTTGAGCAACCCATACCGGCGCTCCCAGGCGCGCAGGGTGACCGGGTTGACGCCAGTGCGACGGGCAAGTTCGCCGATGGGCAGCAAGTCCTCAGACCGCATTGCGCAAGCCCAGGCTCTCGGGGTGAGGCTGCAGGTAGGCTTGTTGCTGCAGGTAGGGGTCTGGGTGCTTGCGCAAATGGTGTTTGAGCAAGGTCAGTGGCACTACCAGTGGTACCACGCCTTGTTGGTATTGGCCGATGACTGCCTGCAACTCCGCCTTGTCCTGCTGCGTCAGGGCATCCTTGAAGTAGCCGCTCAGGTGCTGCAGCACGTTACTGTGGGTGCCGCGGCTGGCGCAGCGGCGCAGGGCCTGCATCAGCTGGCTGAAATAGCGCGGGCCGATGCTCTGTGGTTCATCAGCCTTGCTCATGCTGCCAAGCAGGCGGCCGAGGGTGCGATAGGCCTGGGGGTTGTTGGCCATCAGCAAATACTTGTAGCGCGAATGAAAGCGCACCAGCGCGCCACGGTTCAGGCCCTCGGCCAGCAGGCGCTGCCAGTCGGCGTAGGCGTAAACGCGGCTTATGAAGTTTTCGCGCAGCACAGGGTCATGCAGGCGGCCTTCTTCTTCTACTGGCAGGTCCGGGCGCGATGCGCAGAAAGCCTGGGCATAGACGCCACGGCCACCATGCACGGCCGGGTGGCCGTTGTCCTGATAAACCTTTACCCGTTCCAGGCCGCATGAAGGTGACTTCTGCATGAAGATGTAGCCGCAGATGTCGTCAAGCTCGTTGGCCATCTGCTCGCCATAGGTGCGCAGCGGGTCGGTCAGGTCCTTGCCGGGGTCGCGGGTGCCGACCACTTCGGGTTGCTCGGGGTTGCCGACCAGGCGAATCGGGTCGCGCGGGACACCCAAGCCGATTGCCACTTCCGGACACACGGGTAGCCAGTCGAAGTGCTGTTCCAGCTGTTTACGGCACAGGTCGGAGGCCTTGTGGCCGCCGTTGTAGCGCACGCTGTGCCCGGTCAGGCAGGCGCTGATGGCGATACGCGGCTTGCTGTGGGCGGAAGGGTCGTGCATGGCTGCCTCCGAAAATAAACCTGTACGTGACTCGAAACTTGTACAGGTTTATTTCAGCACAGCGCTGAAGTTATGCAAACTAGTATTTTTGTATAGTTCGGCATCACTCAAGGTGTTCGAGCAAGCGCCGCGCTGCTTCCTGGCCACTGAGCCATGCGCCCTCGACTCGGCCGGACAGGCACCAGTCCCCACAGGCGTACAAGCCCTGGTCAGCATCGGCCAGTGCGCCCCACTCATGGTTGCTACTGGGGCGGGCATAGAGCCAGCGGTGGGCCAGGGCGAAGGTGGGCGGGGGGACCACGCAGCCGACCAGCTCGGCGAATTCGCCCCACAGCTGCTCGATCACTTCATCCTTTGGCAGGTCGATGTGTTGCCGGCTCCAGTCTGACGTTGCGTGCAGTACCCAGGTGTCCAGGTGCTCGTCGCGGCCAGGCTTGCTGCGATTGCGGGCCAGCCAGTCCAGCGGGTTGTCCTGCACGAAGCAGCCTTGCATTGGTGTATCCAGCGGTGTCTCGAAGGCAAGGGCGACGGCCCAGGTAGGTTCCATTTGCACGCCAGCGGCCACGGCCGCGAGCTTCGGTGTGGCGGCCAGAAGTGGCGTGGCCTGCGGTGCCGGGACGGCAATGACCACGCGGCTGTAGGGGCCGTGGCTGCAACCTTCGGTATCTTGCAGGTGCCAGTACTGCTTGCCGCGAAACACTTCCGCTATGCGGCAGCCGAAATTGACGGTGACGTCCTTGAGCAAGCCGCGGGTAATGGCGCTCATGCGTGGCACGCCCACCCAGCGCGTCTGCTCGTCGGGGGAGGGGGTAAGTTCGCCATCACGGTAGTTGTACAGTTGGGGTTTCCACTGCTCGGCCCAGCCGGCGGCCACCCATTGCTGCACCTGATCGACGAAGCGTCGGTCACGGGCAGTGAAGTACTGTGCGCCCAGGTCGAGCGCGCCGGCTTCGCTGCGCTTGCTGGCCATGCGCCCGCCACTGCCGTGGCCTTTGTCGAACAAGTGCACGGATTGCCCGGCCTTCTGCAAGGCCTGGGCGGCTGACAAACCGGCGATGCCGGCCCCGATGATGGCGATAGGTACTGTCATGATGGCCTCTTCAAACCTTGCTGTGAGCAGACTACGCTGTCAGGCAAACCTGTACAATGCCAAAATTATGTATAAGGTTATTCCGTGTTGGCGGCAGGTTGGCCTATGTTTATCCGAGAGCGTCGGGTCAAAAAAGTGCCTTGCTGTTAAAAATAGACCACCGACGCATTCTGCGAGGACACAGCCATGCATATATTGCTGACAGGTGGCACCGGTTTGATTGGCAAGCATCTGTGCCAGTACTGGCTGGGCCAAGGGCATCGGCTTACGGTTTGGAGCAGGCGTCCTGAACAGGTGGCGAAAATCTGTGGTAGCGGGGTGCGTGGTATCGCGCGCCTGGAGCAGTTAGAGGCCGACGATCATCTTGATGCGGTGGTCAACCTTGCCGGTGCGCCGATTGCCGACAGGCCCTGGACGGCCGCCCGGCGCAACGTGCTGTGGGCCAGCCGTGTCACCCTTACCGAGCAATTGCTGGCTTGGTTGGGCACCCGTGAGCAGCGCCCGGAGGTGTTGATCTCCGGCTCTGCGGTAGGTTGGTACGGAGACGGTGGCGAACGCGAACTGACCGAGGCCTCTCCCCCGGTGCGTGAAGATTTCGCCAGCCAGTTGTGTATTGCCTGGGAAGAGACCGCCCAGCGTTCGCAAGCGCAGGGAATACGCGTGGTATTGGTCCGTACCGGCCTGGTGCTGGCCAGCGATGGCGGCTTTTTGTCGCGCCTGCGCATGCCCTTCAAACTGGGGCTGGGCGGGCCTTTGGGCAATGGGCGGCAATGGATGCCCTGGGTTCATATAGACGACCAGGTCGCCCTGATTGATTTTCTCTTGCAGCACAAGGATGCCAGCGGTCCTTATAATGCCTGCGCGCCGGAGCCTGTGCGCAACCGTGAGTTTGCCAGGCGACTGGGCCGCGCCCTGCATCGGCCGGCGCTGTTGCCAGTGCCGGCATTGCTGCTCAAGGCCGGGCTTGGCGAGATGTCCACCTTGCTGCTGGGAGGCCAGCGGGCGCGCCCGGTACGCTTGCTGGAAGCCGGCTTCACGTTCCGCTTCAACGATCTGCAATCGGCGCTGGACAACCTGTCCAGTCGCCTCTGACATAGGACGCTGCATGACCGATCACGCCCTGCTGCTGGTCAACCTGGGTTCCCCGGCCTCCACCTCGGTGGCCGATGTGCGCCGCTACCTCAACCAGTTCCTCATGGACCCGTACGTGATCGACCTGCCGTGGCCGGTGCGGCGTTTGCTGGTGTCGCTGGTCCTGATCAAGCGCCCGGAGCAGTCGGCACATGCCTACGCTTCGATCTGGTGGGAGGAGGGCTCGCCTCTGGTAGTGCTGACCCGTCGCCTGCAGGCCGCGATGGCCGAGCACTGGCCCCATGGCTCGGTGGAAATCGCCATGCGCTACGGCCAGCCGGCCTTGCCTGATGTGTTGGCGCGGCTGGCCGCCCAAGGTGTGCGCAAGGTGACTTTGGCACCGCTTTATCCACAGTTCGCCGACAGCACGGTGACCACTGTGATCGAGCAGGCAAAACAGACGGTCAGCGAGCACCAGTTACCGTTGCAGATGCGCGTGCTGCAGCCGTTCTATGAGCACCCGGCGTACATCGAGGCGCTGGCAGCCAGCGCCCGGCCGTACCTGGAGCAGGGTTACGACCACCTGCTGCTGAGCTTCCATGGTTTGCCGGAACGGCACCTGAAGAAACTGTTTCCGAAGGGGGTCAAGCACGACCTGCGCGCTGCCGATTGCTGCCACGGTGCAACCGCCGAAGTACGTTCGGTTTGCTATCGCGGGCAATGCCTGGCTACGGCCAAAGCCTTTGCGCAGAGCATGGGCATACCGGATGGCAAATGGTCGGTATCGTTCCAGTCGCGGCTGGGCCGGGACAAGTGGATCGAACCCTACACCGAGACGCGGCTGGATGAGCTGGCCAAGGCCGGTGTGAAGAAGCTGCTGGTGATGTGCCCGGCGTTTGTGGCGGATTGCATCGAGACGCTGGAAGAGATAGGCATGCGTGGCAGCGAGCAGTTTGTCGAGGCGGGCGGCCAGGAGCTGGTGCTGGTGCCGTGCCTGAATGATCACCCGGAGTGGGTGAGGGTGTTGGCTGATATGTGTGAAAAGGCCTGAATCGAAGGGGCCGCTTTGCGGCCCCTTCCGACCGGTCATACATCCAGCTTCTTGTGCTTCCAGCTGTCATTACCCGGCAGAATCAGGTTCAGGGCAATAGCCACAATGGCGCACAGGGCGATGCCCTTCAGGCCCCAGTCATCCGGGCCGTCACCGCTGCCGATCAGCACGCCGCCGATACCGAACACCAGTGTCACCGAGACGATCACCAGGTTGCGTGCCTCGCCCAGGTCAATCTTGTGGCGGATCATGGTGTTCATGCCCACCGCTGCAATCGAGCCGAACAGCAGGCAAAGAATGCCGCCCATCACCGGCACCGGGATGCTCTGCAGCAGCGCGCCGAACTTGCCGATGAATGCCAGGGTAATGGCGAAGACCGCCGCCCAGGTCATGATCTTCGGGTTGTAGTTCTTGGTCAGCATCACCGCGCCGGTCACTTCGGCATAGGTGGTGTTGGGCGGGCCGCCGAACAGGCCGGCTGCAGTAGTCGCCAGGCCGTCGCCCAGCAACGTCCGGTGCAGGCCAGGCTTTTTCAGGTAGTCACGGCCGGTCACGCTGCCCACTGCAATCACCCCGCCGATATGCTCGATCGCCGGCGCCAGCGCAACCGGGACGATGAACAGAATGGCCTGCCAGTTGAACGCAGGGGCGGTGAAATTGGGAATTTCCAGCCACGGTGCGGCAGCGATCCTGGCGGTGTCGACCACGCCAAAGGCGAACGACAGGGCAAAGCCCACCAGCACGCCGGAGATGATGGGTACCAGGCGGAAAATGCCCTTGCCGAATACGGCAACGATCAAGGTTGTCAGCAGCGCTGGCATCGAGATCAGCATGGCCGTCTTGTACGGCATCAGTGCCGTACCGTCCCCACCTTTGCCCATGGCCATGTTGGCGGCGATCGGTGCCATGGCCAGGCCGATGGAGATGATCACTGGGCCGATCACCACCGGCGGCAGCATGCGGTCGATGAAACCGGTGCCTTTGATTTTTACCATCAGGCCCATGAAGGTGTACACGAAGCCGGCAGCCATTACGCCACCCATGGTCTCGGCAAGGCCGAACTGGCCTTTGGCGAGGATGATCGGCGTGATGAAGGCAAAGCTCGAGGCCAGGAACACCGGTACCTGACGACCGGTGACCAGCTGGAATAGCAGCGTGCCGATGCCGGCGGTGAACAGCGCGACGTTTGGGTCGAGGCCGGTGATCAGGGGCATCAGCACCAGCGCGCCGAATGCCACGAAGAGCATCTGCGCGCCCGAAACGACCTGGCGCCAGAGCGGGTCGTTGAAGCCGTCCTGCATGGTCAGGCGTCCTTTTGCTTGGTGCCGAAGATCTTGTCACCGGCATCACCCAGGCCTGGCACGATGTAGCCGTGCTCGTTCAGGCGCTGGTCGATCGAGGCGGTGTAGATCTTCACGTCCGGGTGGGCTTTTTCCACCACCTCGATGCCTTCTGGTGCGGCGACCAGCACCATGGCGCGAATCTCTTTGCAGCCGGCCTTTTTCAGCAGGTCGATGGTGGCAACCATCGAGCCGCCGGTGGCCAGCATCGGGTCGATGATCAGGGCCAGGCGCTGGTTGATGTCCGGCGCGAGCTTTTCCAGATAGGTGTGGGCTTCGAGGGTTTCTTCGTTTCGGGCAACGCCGACGGCGCTGACCTTGGCCCCCGGGATCAGGCTGAGCACGCCGTCGAGCATGCCGATGCCGGCGCGCAGGATCGGTACTACGGTGATCTTCTTGCCGGCGATTTTTTCAACCGAGACCTTGCCACACCAGCCGTCGATCTCGTAGGTTTCGAGGGGCAGGTCCTGGGTGGCTTCATACGTCAGGAGCGCGCCGACTTCCTGGGCGAGTTCGCGAAAATTCTTGGTGCTGATATCGGCACGGCGCATCAGGCCAAGCTTGTGGCGGATCAGCGGATGGCGGATCTCACGAGTGGGCATAGGGGAGGGCTCCGAAAGGCGGGCAAAAAAACCGCGCTAGATTAATCTATTCAGCCTGTGCTGTCGTCTGGTCATTCTGGACGTTAGTCCATAAATGCTTGATCTGTGACGAGCGGATGCGTACCTTTGCCCGCTTTTCCAAAATGCCCCCCGGAGCGCGCCATGTCCGCCGATCTCGAGCATATCCGTCAAGTCATGCATGAAGCTGACTGCCTGTACACCGAAGCCGAAGTCGAAGCGGCCATCGCCAAAGTCGGCGAGCAGATCTGCAAGGACCTGCACGACAAGAACCCGGTTGTGTTCTGCGTGATGAACGGTGGCCTGATCTTCTCCGGCAAACTGCTGACCCACCTGCAGTTCCCGCTGGAAGCCTCGTACCTGCATGCTACCCGCTACCGCAACCAGACCAGCGGTGGCGAGCTTTTCTGGAAGGCCAAGCCGGAAGTGTCGTTCATCGACCGTGACGTGTTGATCGTTGACGATATCCTCGACGAAGGCCACACCCTCAGCGCCATCATCGAGTTTTGCAAGCATGCCGGCGCCCGCTCGGTGTACACCGCTGTGCTGATCGACAAGGACCACGACCGCAAGGCAAGCCCTGACCTCAAGGCCAACTATGTGGGCCTGCCTTGTGTCGATCGCTATATCTTCGGTTACGGCATGGACTACAAAGGTTACTGGCGCAACGCTAACGGCATCTTCGCCGTAAAGGGGCTGTAACCGTGCGCCAGCCTGCGTTCATCGACCAATCGCTGTTCGCCGGGCTGGCCGAAAAGGCCGCTGCCAACCCGCGCGGGCGGCAGCACCATAACTTTCACGCTATGGAAGAGCCCTGCCACCGCATGGCCGTCGGGCTGCAACCAAGCACCTACATTCCGCCGCATCGCCATTTGAGCGCCGACAAGGCTGAAACCTTGATAGCGCTCAAGGGGCGTTTTGGCCTGTTGATCTTCGATGAACAAGGCGCGGTGACTGACAAGCGGGTGCTGCTGGCCGGTGGCGACTGTCTGGGTGTGGATCTGGCGCCTGGTACCTACCATGGCTTGGTGGTGCTGGAGCCTGACAGCATCCTGTTCGAGTGCAAGGCTGGGCCATACCGACCAGTGGGCGAGGGCGAGCACGCACACTGGGCGCCGCGCGAGGGTGAGGCCGGCGTGGCCGATTACCAGGCCTGGATGCGCGCGCAGTTCGATTGATACTGCCTGTACCCGGCGTGCTAGAGTGCTCCTTCATACAAGGAGCCTCACATGCGTGCGATTCTTCCCCTCCTGCTGGCGGTCAGCCTGCCGCTCGCTGCCGCACCGCTGCACAGTCAGTTCCTGCCTCCTGATGACCAGTCCCTGCGCCAGGAAGCACCGACCAGCCAGCAATTGCTGCAAGTGACTGACTATTCGGTGGTCGTAGGGGCTCAGCGCCAGTCCGATCAGCAGCCGATCCCGATCACATCGTCGTTGCAGGTGCGCCTGAAAGGCAAGCCGCTGAGCAAGGGTGCGACCATTGCCCAGGTGCTGCTGACGTTCGATGGTGAAGCGGCCAAAAGCCTGAAAAAGCCTGTGTATGACGCTAAAACCCGCACCTTGAGCCTGAACTACCCGGTGAGCAACTACCGGGTGGTCATGGACCTGCTGCGTAACGAAACCCTGTACGTGCAGTTTCTGACTTACGGCAACGGCCACATCTGGGCCGACTTGCACACCGGGACGGTACGTACGCGTTGAGGCGCGAAGCCTGCGGGGGGTAAACTGCCGGCCTTCGAAATTCCGTGATGGTCCAGTTGGAGTCGGCAATGCGTAAAGACAAGAAACAGGTAATCGGTGACGAAATCAGCGACGACTACATCAAGTCGTTCCTTCAGTTCGAGCCGGCCGATGGTGTGACTTCGCCGTCGCTGCACAAGCTGGTCAAGGCCTACCGTGGCCTGCGCGTGGACGACTTCGAGCGCTTTGTAGGCTTCTTCGTCGAAGCTGGCCTGGACCTGGACGGCAAGGACGAGCACGGCAAGACCTTCGTCGAGCAGATTGCCGACCAGCGCAATGCCCCTGAGTACATCGAGATCATCGATAAAGCCCGTGGCTGATCTGTAGCCAGTGCCGGCCTCTTCGCGGGCGCGCCCGCTCCCACAGGAGTCGCGCCGCACCTGCGGGCATTACCAAACCTGTGGGAGCGGGCATGCCCGCGAAGAGGGCGGTACAGGCTGATCAAGCGCCAGGCACAAAAAACGCCCCGAGGGGCGTTTTTGCGTTTCAGACCGGCTTAAGCGTAGTGCTTGGCCGCCGGGCTGCTCTCTGCCAGGTCCAGGGCCGCGTCGTTATCGGCACTGATCTTGTGGTACAGCGCAGCATCGGTTGCCAGGGTCTTCTCGCGAGCCGGGAAGATTTCCTTGAGCTTGGCAGCCCAGGCACCCTTGGCCTGCTCGGGGAAGCAGCGCTCGATCAGTTCCAGCATGATCGATACGGTTACCGAAGCACCCGGCGATGCGCCGAGCAGTGCAGCCAGGCTGCCGTCCTGCGCCGAGACCAGCTCGGTACCGAACTGCAGCACGCCGCCTTTTTTCGGGTCTTTCTTGATGATCTGCACGCGCTGACCCGCCACTTCCAGGCGCCAGTCCTCGGCCTTGGCCTGCGGATAGAAACGACGCAGGGCTTCCAGACGCTGCTCCATCGACTGCATCACTTCGCTGACCAGGTACTTGGTCAGGTCCATGTTGTCGCGGGCCACGGCCAGCATCGGGCCGATGTTGCCCATGCGCACCGACAGCGGCAGGTCCATCAGCGAGCCGTGCTTGAGGAACTTGGTAGTGAAACCGGCATACGGACCGAACAGCAGCGAAGTCTTGCCGTCCACGACGCGTGTGTCCAGGTGCGGCACCGACATCGGCGGGGCGCCGACAGCGGCCTGGCTGTAGACCTTGGCCTGGTGCTGCTTGACGATTTCCGGGTTGTCGCAACGCAGCCACTGGCCGCTGACAGGGAAGCCGCCGAAGCCTTTGCTTTCCGGGATGCCGGACAACTGCAGCAGCGGCAGGGCCGCGCCGCCAGCGCCGAGGAAGACGAAGCGGGCGTCGACTTCACGGCTGCCGCCGCTGTTGACGTCCTTGATGCTCACGGTCCAGCCGCTGCCGTTACGGCGCAGGCCGACCACCTTCTTGCTGTACTTGACCTGCGCGTCCGGCGAGTCGCCCAGCAGCTTGAGCAGCTTGTTGGTCAGTGCGCCGAAGTTGACGTCGGTGCCTTTGGCCACGCGGGTAGCGGCGATGTGCTGGTCGGCCGGGCGGCCAGGCATCATCAGCGGCATCCAGTCGTTCATCACGGCCTTGTCTTCGGTGTATTCCATCTCGGCGAAGGCGTGGTGCTGCTTGAGCAGCTCGAAGCGCTTCTTGAGGAAGGAAACACCCTTGTCACCCTCGACATAGCTCAGGTGCGGGACAGGGTTGATGAAGGCACGCGCCGAGCCGAAGTTGCCCTTCTTGGTCAGGTAGGCCCAGAACTGGCGCGAAACCTCGAACTGGGTGTTGATGTGCACGGCCTTCTTGATGTCGATGCTGCCATCGGCGGCCTGCGGCGTGTAGTTCAGCTCGCACAGGCCGGCGTGGCCGGTGCCTGCGTTGTTCCAGGGGTTGGAGCTTTCCGCGGCCCCGGAGTCCATCGCCTCGACGACCTCAAGCTTCAGGGTCGGGTCAAGCTCCTTGAGCAGTACGGCCAGGGTGGCACTCATGATGCCCGCGCCTACCAGTACCACATCAACCGATTCGTTCTGCGCCATTTAACGCGTCTCCACAATCTACAGCTACCTAATTGACAGCATAGGACCTGGGTTTGCCAGGGTCGCCATGTCCGACTTTTCGCAGTTCTTGCAACTTCCGCGGACACCGCCAATCAGTCTTCGGGTTCGTGCATTGAACGCCGTTTGCCACAGGTGCGGCAATTCGACTTATGGTCAAGGTGTCGTGCGTGCGTTATGGAACGGTTCAGACACTCATACGGGATGAGCGCATCTGCCGCCTGTTCAGGGCTGTTCGGGACACATCTGCCGCTTTTGCACATGCCAGACTGTTCATTTGCTCGCCACACTCTTGTGAAGTTGTGAAAACCGTTTTTTCACGCTCTTTTGGAGACGTGAACCTCAAAAGGGGACTGCGCGATGGCAACCCGCAGGTTCATGCAGTGTGAAGGGCCAGAAAAAGCAGGCACGACAGCCGATGCAAGACCTGAGTGGAAGGCTCTCTGTGGGCGAAGCGGTGAAGTTGCCGGGGTCAATCGGCGAGTGCGGGGCCCGATCAGGAGACGTCCTTATAATCGGGGGGAGATTATAGCGATGTCGCGGGCAGAAATGTCGCCATTCGTGGTTTTTATTGCAGCGTTTGTCAGGCAGCGAGGAGGCGCTGGTGCCAACGGCGGTTTGCGCGAGCGCAAACCCGGGCTTCGGTGGGCAGCTCGCGCCCCAGCCAGGCCAGCTGAATTTCGCTGATCTGCACCCAGTCGATGCCCCGTGGTGCCTGGCTGCATTGCTTGAAGGCCAGGCATTTGCCATCCGCGTCAAGGCGGGCATAAGCGTTGTGACGCGACCGTTGGAAGAGCTGAGTCCAGAGCGAGGTCATGGCGTCGAGTCCTTTGCGTTAGGGCTTGGCGCAAGGATAAGGGTGTGGCGATGAAACGATTGTGACAAGCGGGCCGGGCCGATGACTGGTCTGTGCCTGGCTAGGTATACTGTGGGCCTTTGCCGCATTTTCTGGAGAAACGCGCATGTTGCAACGTCTGTTGTTCGGTTTGATCGCCGTGGCCAGCCTTAGCCTGGTCGGTTGTGCCCACAGCCCGCAACAACTCAACCCGCAACCCACGCTCAAGGCCCAGCTGGCCCCGGTCGGCCATGGCCAGCCGGTGGTGGTCCGGGTAGTTGATGGCCGGCCTTCGCAGTCCCTGGGTACCCGCGGTGGCATGTACCCCGAGACCAGCACCATCAGCGTCAGCGGTAACGACGTGGTGCCCAAGCTGCAGGCTCAGGCTGAAGCCGCTGTGCGCCTGCTCGGCTTCACCCCGACCCCGAACGCCGGCAATGCACCGCAGCTGACCGTGACCCTGGCCGAGCTGAAGTATCAGTCGCCGAAAGACAACCTTTACGTGACCGAGGCTACCATCGGCGCCACCTTCCGCGCTGATGTGACCAATGGCGGCCGCCGTTACAGTGGCCGTTATGGCGCTTCGCTGGACCAGCGTTTCGGCATGGCGCCGAACCAGGACACCAACACCCAGCTGGTGGGTGATGTGCTGAGCGATGCCCTGACCCGCCTGTTCAAGGACCCGAGCATCGGGCAGGTGCTGGGTCAGTAAGCTTCAGGTGGTGCAAGAAAACCCGCTGCCTGAGTGACAGGCAGCGGGTTTTTTGTTGTCTGGCCGGTACAGATCTACGCCGCTTCTATGTGGAAATCCAGCAAGCTGAACCCAGTGCCGGCATCCACTTCGGGCAAGTCCTCATGCACATGTCCGCCAAGCGCACAGTAGACCAGCCACTGGCGGTCCTGCACGTTGATGGCAAAACCATCGATCAGCGCCTGTTGTTCATCGCTCTGGGCAACGAGGTAGAGGCGGTCCTGGTTTTCGGCGTGCAACATGAAAAAGCTCCGGGTCATCAAAAGGTCGACAGGGTCGCCTGTATGGATGACGAGCGGATGACAGATGAAATTTAATGACAGTTTGTCGCCAAGGCCGGGCGCCACGGTGCGACTTGGGTAGAATGCTGGCCTTTGCCACTGCTCACACCGAGGTTGCGTGATGTCCTTGCAAGTGCTCTGGGGGTTCCTGGCCGCCCATCCCACCAAGCTGATCAACCTGCTGGCGCTGCTGCTGACCTGCCCGGGCGGTTTGCTGCTGCACAGTGCGCGGCGGCGCGAGGCCGAAACCCGCGCGTACATGGCAGTAGACGAGGGGGTAGTGGGCGCTTTCGAACTTCGGGTGCCGAAATACTTCTACATCCTGGGCTTTTCGTGCCTGGCGATGGCGCTGCTGCTGTCCTGGTTCAGCACCTGGGTCTGAGAACCATCGGGGCCGCGTTGCGGCCCAATCGCGACACAAGGCCGCTCTCACAAGGGTGGACGCAATTCTCTGTGGGAGCGGCCTTGTGTCGCGATTGGGCTGCAACGCAGCCCCCGGGATCGATCAGGCGACCGGCGTCTGCTGCCGGACCTGGTACTGGTTGCGCACCGGCGTCGCATACTGCAACACCAGGTACGGCCGCTGCTCTTGCGGGCAGGCATCCAGGCGCCGTTGCCATTCTTCCTTGGCCTTGGCCAGCTCATCCGCCGGGAACACCTTCTCGGCGCTTGGCACCTGCAGGGCTTCGTCCTTGCCTTCCCACATCGCATACGCCAGGTAATGCACCGGGAACAGTCGGTAGCCCCCCAGAATCTGCCGGTCGATCTCTGCCGCCAGCTGTTTTGTGTCTTCGTGGTACTCGGTTACCGGCGGCGCGAAGTTGATGTGGACTCGGCCCTTGTAGCCGGTAATGCCTTTGGCAATGCTGTTGTCATCTTCGCCCGGCGCCTTCTTGTAGGTGCCGGTTGTGGCGCGGATGTACAGCTCGCGGGCCTTGGCCTGGTCGCACGGGTCGTACTCGTAGCTGATCGACACCGGGGTCAGGTTCAGGCTCTGGATCACTGCACCGAACGGTTCGTCCTTGCGGCTCATGTGGAACATCTTGAGGATCGCCGAGTCGGTACGGTCGTCACCGTCCTTGGCCCGACCTTCGGCCTGGGCGATCCAGATCGAGGTGGCATCGTTGCGGATCGAGTGGTTGATGTAAGCCGACAGCAGTTGGTAAGCAGCCAGTTTTTCGCGCCGCCCGCTGATCGAACGGTGCACGATGAAGCTCTTGTTCAGGCGCATCATGTCGCTGACAAAGGGCTTTTGCAGCAAATTGTCGCCAATGGCGATGCGCGGCGTGGGCAGGCCGGCGTGGTACACCGCATAGTTGACGAAGGCCGGGTCCATGACGATGTCACGGTGGTTGGCCAGGAACAGGTAGGCGGTGCCGGCCTTGAGCTGTTCCACACCCGAGTAGGTGACGCCGTCGGTGGCGCGATCGATGGTCTGGTCGACGTAGTACTCGACTTTGTCCTGCAAGGTCGAGACACAGGTAACACCGGCGAATTCCTTGCGCAGGCGGCGTGCGATCAAGGGCTTGAGCAACCAGCCGAGAGCGCCGGCCGCCCGTGGAAAGCGGAAGTGGGTGAGGATATCGAGGAATGCCGGGTCGCTGAGCAGGCGTGCCAGAACGGCAGGGACCTCAGCGTCGTCGTACGGTCGGATGGCATCGAATTCGCCCATCATGCTCTCTTGTTGGAAACGGCTAGGGTAATAAGGTAGGGACGGGCTCCGAAAAACGGCTCGGACGCACACAGACCCTGTAAACAGACCGGCAATTATACGCATAAGTCACTGCGGAGGCCGCGATGCTGGAAACCGACTTCTATGATTGCCCTTATTGTGGCGAACGTGTGGAAACTACCGTCGATCTGTCTGCGGGCGACCAGGTTTATACCGAGGATTGCCAGGTGTGCTGTCAGCCTGTGGTGTGCATTCTGCAGGTGCATGGTGACGAATGGATGCTTGAAGTCCGCCGCGAGGACGACACCTGATGCAGCGTATCTACGAACCGGAAAGCCTGCTTGAGGCGCAAATGCTGGCAGGCATGCTTGCCAGCGAGGGGATCGATGTACACGTGGTCGGCCGTGACCTTGTCGGTGCCGCCGGCGAGCTGCCCTTGCAGGGCCTGCTGGGGCTCGTCGTGGCTGATGAGCAGGCCGAATGCGCACGGCAGCTGATCGATGCGTACAATGATGCCCAGCCACTGGTTGGCGACGAACCGGAGAATGTCCCCGGTACCTTGATCTGCTAGGTTCTGAATTCGCCCATGTGTGGACGTTATGCCCTGTTTCGCTGGCCCCAGGCCCTTGCCAGTCTGCCGGGCTTTCCCGTCGGCCAGCCGGCCCAATGGAATATATCGCCTGGGGCGTCGGTGCTGATCCAGCGTCAGCTTGACGGCCAGCAGCAACTGGCCAAGGCGCGCTGGGGGTTGACCCCGGCCTGGCTCACCGACCTGTCCCGCACCCCTGCCCATGCCCGCGCCGAAACGCTGGCCGAACAACCGATGTTTCGCGATGCATTTCGTCAGCGCCGCTGCCTGATGCCGGCCAACGGCTTTTACGAATGGCGTGGCAGCGTGCGCAAACGCCCGTTCTGGTTGACCCCGGGGGAGGGCGCGTCGCTGTACTTTGCGGCGGTGTGGGAGGCCTATCCGGTGCAGGACCAGGTATGGCTGAGTTGCGCGGTGGTGACCCAGGCGGCCATGAATCAGCGTCGGCCGCTCATCCTCGACGAAGCGGGGCAGGCGGCCTGGCTTGACCCGGACACGCCGATTACCCGCTTGCACGAGCTGCTGGCCAGCCCACCGGCGACGTTGCGTGAGCGGGCCTTGGCCAATTTCGTCAATGACCCGAAGCTGGATGCGCCGGAGTGTCTTACCCCGGCTTGATGGGGGGCTGTGCCGGCCCTTTCGCGGGCAAGCCCGCTCCTACAATGATCGTGTTACCCCTGCTGTAGGAGCGGGCAAGCCTGCTCGTACCCACGGTCGTGTTACCCCTTTAGGAGCGGGCTTGCCCGCGAAGAGGCCGGTTCAGGCGACGAAAATCTTCCCTGCGGCTATGGCAGCCACTGGCGACTCGGCCTAGGATACGGCGCATGTGGATAGGGAGTGTTTTCATGCGTAAGTCTTTTGTCATCAGCCTGCTGAGTGCTGGCATCCTGCTGGCCGGCTGCCAGGCGGTGAATACCACCAGCGGCGGTGCTGTTGGCGTCGAACGCCAACAGTACATGTTCAGCATGCTCTCGACCGATGAGGTCAACCAGATGTACGCGCAGTCGTATCAGCAGACCCTGGGTGAAGCATCGAGCAAGGGTGTGCTCGACAAGTCCAGCGCCGATGCCAAGCGTGTGCAGGCCATTGCCAACCGCCTGATCGCCCAGGCGCCCAAATTCCGCCCGGATGCCGCGCAGTGGGACTGGCAAGTCAACGTGATCAAGAGTGATGAACTGAACGCCAACTGCGGCCCGGGCGGCAAGATCATCGTCTACACCGGGCTGATCGATCAGCTCAAGCTCACCGATGCGGAAATTGCCGCAGTGGTGGGGCACGAGATTGCCCACGCCTTGCGCGAGCATAGCCGCGAGGCCATGTCCAAGGCATACGGTGTGGAAATGGCTCGCCAGGGTGCCGGTGCCATCTTTGGCCTCGGCCAGAGCAGCATGGCCATGGCCGACACGGTGGTGAACTACGCCATGACCTTGCCCAACAGCCGGGCCAACGAAAACGAGGCCGACCTGATTGGCCTGGAGCTGTCGGCCCGTGCCGGCTACGACCCGAATGCCGCGATCACCCTGTGGAACAAGATGAGCAAGGCTTCCGAAGGTGCACCGCCTGAGTTCATGAGTACTCACCCGGCGTCCGCGAGCCGCATTGCTTCGCTGCAGGCGGCGATTCCGAAGGTGATGCCGCTGTATCAGGCTGCCGCCAAGCCGTAAATGCCTGAATCCTGGGGCTGCATGGCAGCCCCCCCGGTTTTCCCTTTACCCAATCCAGCCACTGGCCTTCATTGCCGAATAGACGGCCACGATTGCCAGTACGAAGAACGCCGTTGCCGCCAGGCGGCGAATCAGCGTCAACGGCAGTTTGTCTGCCGCGAAGTTACCCGCCAGTACCACCGGCACGTTGGCAATCAGCATACCCAGGGTTGTGCCGATAATAACCATGATCAGGTGCGGATACTGCGCCGCCAGCATCACGGTAGCGACCTGGGTCTTGTCACCGATTTCGGCCAGGAAGAACGCAATCAGCGTCGTCAGGAACGGCCCGAAACGGCGAGCCGGGTTCTCGTCGTCATCCATCTTGTCCGGTACCAGCGTCCACAGTGCGGTGGCCGTAAAGCTCGCAGCCAGGATCCAGTGCAGGGCCGAATCGCTGAAGAAGCTGCCGACCCACGCCCCCACGGCACCGGCTGCGGCATGGTTGGCCAGGGTGGCGGCGATGATGCCGGCGATGATCGGCCAGGGTTTGCGGAAGCGGGCAGCGAGAATGAGTGCGAGCAGTTGCGTCTTGTCGCCGATCTCGGCCAGGGCAACGATAGCGGTGGGGACCAACAGTGATTCCAGCATCAGGATTCCTACGGGGGCGGGTCGACACGGCTATGACACGTACAGCCTCCCCGCCCCGGGTAAGGTGTGCGTGTCATAGGTCTTGTCAAACCCTCGATCCGTCTATGCGGATCTCTCCATGCAGGCGTGCATGGTGGGTCGCACGCGCCATGGTCTGTGGACCAAGTATGTTGACGCGTACCGGGCGAGCTGGGTGCTCGCGGGAGACTACTCCCCTAGGACGGTGCGGATTCTGCCTAGGCAAAACGTTTTCGGCAAGCGCTGTTTTTTATCCGCGAGTTGCCTGGTAGATGCGGAAACCGTCGGCCTCGTCACGTACCTGGCAGTTGCCCAACGCCCCTTCGATCAGTGGTTGGTAGCGCAGGAAACTGTTGGCGACCAAGCGCATTTCGCCACCTTTTCGTAGATGAACGGCCGATTTTTTCAGCAAGTTTTCCGAAGCCTGATAGTTGGTATGAACGCCGGTGTGGAATGGCGGGTTGCTCAGTATAAGGCTCAGTTCGGTAGGGGCGGCGTCGATGCCATCGCCGCTGATCACTTCGCCTTCCAGGCCGTTGGCAGCCAGCGTCAGGCGGCTGGCGGCCACGGCGAAGGCATCCACGTCCAGCAAGGTCACCCGGCTTTGTGGGTAACGGCGTTTGAGCGTGGCACCCAGTACCCCGGCACCGCAGCCAAAGTCCAGCATGTGGCCACCGGGCAGTCCGTCAAGATGCTTCAGGAGCAGGGCGGTACCTCGGTCGAGTCGGCCATGGCTGAATACCCCAGGCAGGCTGACCACCTGCAACGGGCCGTCTTCGAGGGCCAGCTCGAAGCGCTCGGCCAGGCTTTCCAGCGGTTTTGCCTGCGGTGCCTGGTCGATGGTCACTTGCCACAGCTGGCAGTGCCGGGCGCTGTCGAGTTTGCGTGGCTTGCCAAAGGCCTGCAGCTGCTTGGCCGCGCCCTCGATGCCACCGCGCTTCTCGCCGACCAGGTACAGCTCGCGGCCAGCCAGGCGCGATGCCAGGGCGTTGAGCAGATAGGCGGCCAGCTCGCGGGATTTGGGCAGGAACAGCACGGCGCTGTCGAATGCTGCTTCAGGGGCCTCGACGCCGTAATGGCTGCGGCCTGCGAAGCGGCTTTCGAGCATGGCCTGATCGCCGGCATGCCAGGTCCAGGCCTGGGCCTGAGGCAACTGGCCGAGCAGGTCGTCGGCGGGGGCGCCGGCGATCAGCAGCGGCCCCTGAAACAGCTCTGCCTGACGGAGCAACACTTCACTGCGCGGGTCCATGGACGACGTCTCCTGAAAAAAAGTGGCGCAGTGTAACAGAGGCGGGCGCCTGGCTCAGCTGACCACGCGGCGTGGCTGCCCGGCGAAGAAGGCCTGGGCGTTCTCGCTGAGCTGGCCGACGATGCGCTGGCGCGACTCCACGGCACCCCAGGCGCTGTGCGGGGTGATGATCAGGCGCGGGATGCCGGGCTCCAGCAGCGGGTTGCCGTTGACCGGCGGCTCCACGCTCAGCACGTCGGTGGCCGCGCCGCCCAGGTGACCGCCGCGCAGGGCATCGGCCAACGCCTGTTCGTCGATCAGGCCGCCACGGGCGGTGTTGACCACCAGCGCGTTGGGCTTGAGCAGGGCCAGTTCGCGGGCACCGAGCATATGCCGGGTGTGCTCGTTCAGCGGGCAGTGCAGGGTCAGTGCATCAACTTGCGGCAGCAACTCGTCCAGCGGCAGCCGATCGGCGCGCTCCGGGCGGCCTGGGATCTGCCCGCTCAGTACACGCATACCGAAGGCTTCGGCCAGCCTCGCCACTGCGCCGCCCAGTTCGCCGTGGCCGAGCAGGCCGAGGGTTTTGCCCTCCAGCTCGACGATAGGAAAGTCCAGCAGGCAGAACTGGCTGGCCTTGGCCCACTGGCCATCGGCCACCGCCTGGTTGTAGTCGCACAGCCGAGTGGCCAGGGCCAACAGCAGGGCCAGGGTATGCTGGGCTACAGACGGCGTGCCGTAGCCCTGGCAGTTGCACACGGTGATGCCCTGGGCACGGGCGGCGGCCAGGTCGACATTGTTGGTGCCGGTGGCGGCCACCAGGATCAGCTTCAGTTGCGGGTTGGCGGCCAGGGTTGCGGCGTCGAGCATGACCTTGTTGCTGACCACTGCCACGGCGCCCTGCAAGCGTTCCGCGACCTGTTCCGGGCGGGTGGCGGCGAACAGTTCGAACTGGTCGAACTGCTGCTTCAGGGGCGAAAGGTCGAGGTCGCCAAGGTCCAGGGATTGGTGATCGAGAAACACGGCGCGACGCGGGCTGGGCATGAAGATCTCCAGTGGCAGGGAGGGATAAGGGCGTTGTGGCCATTTGCGGGCATGCCCGCGCCCACAAGGTCACCACAACCCTTGCAGGAGCGGGCTTGCCGGCGAAGAGGCCCTCGGCTTCGGCGCAAACCTGAAGCCGCCGCCGCAGTGTCTAGCTCAACCTTGCTGCCCGTCAACGCCCGCCACTCATACCTCTGCCGCGCAAATCATTCCTTCGGCTGATTTGGCCGTCACATTGGCGAACTACAGTAAACCCAGACTTGTCCGGCCCGCTTTTCAGAAAAGGGATCCCCATGTTGCAGACACGCATCATCAAGCCCGCCGAGGGCGCCTATGCCTATCCATTGCTGATCAAGCGCCTGCTGATGTCCGGCAGCCGCTATGAAAAGACCCGGGAAATCGTCTACCGCGACCAGATGCGGCTGACGTATCCACAGCTCAACGAGCGCATTGCCCGCCTGGCCAACGTGCTGACCGAGGCCGGGGTCAAGGCCGGTGACACCGTGGCGGTGATGGACTGGGACAGCCATCGCTACCTGGAATGCATGTTCGCCATCCCGATGATCGGCGCTGTGGTGCACACCATCAACGTGCGCCTGTCGCCCGAGCAGATCCTCTACACCATGAACCATGCCGAAGACCGCGTGGTGCTGGTCAACAGCGACTTCGTCGGCCTGTACCAGGCCATCGCCGGGCAGCTGACCACTGTCGACAAGACCCTGCTACTGACCGATGGCCCGGACAAGACTGCCGAACTGCCCGGTCTGGTCGGCGAGTATGAGCAGCTGCTGGCTGCTGCCAGCCCGCGCTACGACTTCCCGGATTTCGACGAGAATTCGGTGGCCACTACCTTCTACACCACTGGCACCACCGGTAACCCCAAGGGCGTGTATTTCAGTCACCGCCAGCTGGTGCTGCACACCCTGGCCGAGGCCTCGGTCACCGGCAGTATCGACAGCGTGCGCCTGCTGGGCAGCAACGATGTGTACATGCCCATCACCCCGATGTTCCACGTGCATGCCTGGGGCATCCCCTACGCTGCCACCATGCTCGGCATGAAGCAGGTGTACCCAGGGCGCTACGAGCCGGACATGCTGGTCAAGCTTTGGCGTGAAGAGAAGGTCACTTTCTCCCACTGCGTGCCGACCATCCTGCAGATGCTGCTCAACTGCCCGAACGCCCAGGGGCAGGACTTCGGCGGCTGGAAGATCATCATCGGCGGCAGCTCGCTCAACCGTTCGCTGTACCAGGCCGCCCTGGCGCGCGGCATCCAGCTGACCGCCGCGTATGGCATGTCGGAAACCTGCCCGCTGATCTCCGCGGCACACCTGAACGATGAACTGCAGGCCGGCAGCGAGGATGAGCGCGTCACTTACCGTATCAAGGCCGGTGTGCCGGTGCCGTTGGTCGAAGCGGCCATCGTCGACGGCGAAGGCAACTTCCTGCCCGCCGATGGTGAAACCCAGGGCGAGCTGGTACTGCGTGCGCCGTGGCTGACCATGGGCTACTTCAAGGAGCCGGAGAAGAGCGAGGAGCTGTGGCAGGGCGGCTGGCTGCACACCGGTGACGTCGCCACCCTCGACGGCATGGGCTACATCGACATCCGCGACCGCATCAAGGATGTGATCAAGACCGGTGGCGAGTGGGTTTCCTCGCTCGACCTGGAAGACCTGATCAGTCGCCACCCGGCCGTGCGCGAAGTGGCGGTGGTGGGGGTGGCCGACCCGCAGTGGGGTGAGCGCCCGTTTGCCCTGCTGGTGGCACGTGACGGCCACGATATCGACGCCAAGGCGCTGAAGGAACACCTCAAGCCATTCGTCGAGCAAGGTCATATCAACAAGTGGGCGATTCCAAGCCAGATCGCCCTTGTTACTGAAATTCCCAAGACCAGTGTCGGCAAGCTCGACAAGAAACGCATTCGCCAGGACATCGTCCAGTGGCAGGCCAGCAACAGCGCGTTCCTTTCCACGTTGTAACCATTGTGCGGGGCGCGCACGTCAGAGCGTGACCCGCATGCTAGAGAGCCCGCCGCCTTGCCAAACGACAGAAATGCGCCATCCTTGAGCACTACCAGCCCGCAACCGAAGCAAAACTGCAGCGAGTTGGTGGCATGGAGCGCAAATCACACTTTAGAGGGATCAAGCGCCTGTGCCTGCTGGCTATAGTCGGGGCCAGGGGATTTTCAGGAATGGGGGAGGGCGACATGCGCAAGCTGTGTCGCCGCAGGTGCAAGCCTGCAATCCGGTCGCTCGGGCCGTTCTTGAAAGGACTCACTGCCATAACAAAAAAGTACATGGAGTAGCGTCGATGAAATCTGCAAACCTGTTCTGGCGCCGGGCCAAGCTGCCCTTGGCCGTCAGCCTTGCTTCCACGCTCGCAAGTCCTGCTTTCGCTGTCAGTTTCAACATTGGTGAAATCGAAGGCCAGTTCGACTCGTCGCTCTCCATCGGCGCCAGCTGGTCGACGGCCAACCCCAACAAGAACCTGATAGGGGTGAACAACGGCGGCAAGGGCCTGTCACAGACATCCGACGATGGCCACCTGAACTTCAAGAAGGGCGAAACCTTCTCCAAGATCTTCAAGGGTATTCATGACCTGGAGCTCAAGTACGGCGACACCGGTGTGTTCGTGCGCGGCAAGTACTGGTACGACTTCGAACTGAAGGACGAAAACCGCGAGTTCAAGGACATCAGCGACTCCAACCGCAAGGAAGGCGCCAAGTCGTCCGGGGCCGAGCTGCTCGACGCCTTTGTCTACCACAACTACTCCATCGGCGATCAGCCTGGCTCGGTGCGTTTTGGCAAGCAGGTAGTGAGCTGGGGCGAAAGTACCTTCATCGGCGGCGGCATCAACTCGATCAACCCCATCGACGTGTCGGCGTTCCGCCGTCCCGGAGCCGAGATCAAGGAAGGCCTGATTCCGGTCAACATGTTCTACATCTCGCAGAGCCTGACCGACAACCTGTCGGCCGAGGCCTTCTACCAGCTCGAATGGGACCAGACGGTCGTCGATAACTGCGGCACCTTCTTTTCTCAGCCGGACATCATCGCCGACGGCTGTACCGACAACTTGCGCGTGCTCAATAGCAGCCGCACGGTGCCGGGCGCTGCCCAGCAGTTCCTCGCCACGCGGGGCGTGAACATCAACGAAGAGGGTGTGATGGTGCGCCGTGGTGCCGACCGCGATGCGCGTGACAGCGGCCAGTTCGGTGTGGCCATGCGCTATATGTTCGAGCCGTTGGACACGGAGTTCGGCGCCTACTTCATGAATTACCATAGCCGTGCACCCATCTTCAGTGCCACAGGGGCCCCGCCGTCCGTGTTCGCCGGGCTGAGCGCCCTGCCTGCGCAGCTGCGTGCATTGGCGCCTCTGATCGTGGCGGGTAATTCCGAGTACTTTGTGGAATACCCCGAGGACATCCGCCTTTATGGCTTGAGTTTCTCCACCACGTTACCCACTGGCACCGCCTGGAGCGGCGAAGTCAGCTACCGTCCCAACGCGCCAGTGCAGCTCAATACCACGGATATCCTGTTCGCCGGTGTCCGTCCCATTGGCGGCGCGTTGAGCAACGCATCGCTGCTGACCGGTACGCCGGGGCAAGACCTGCATGGGTATCGCCGTAAGGAGATCACCCAGTTCCAGACCACACTGACCCATTTCTTCGACCAGGTGATGGGTGCCAGCCGGATGACTGTAGTCGGTGAAGTGGGTGTTACCCATGTCGGCGGCCTGGAGAATGCCCACGATACCCGCTACGGTCGCGACCCGGTGTTCGGCCCAGGTCCGTTGCCATCCACCGGTGGCGCCGATACCTGCCAGGCGCTCAATGGCAGCACCATCGCCGGCGCCGGTGCGGGGGCGTCCACCGCCAACCTGAACCGCAAATGCGAGAACGACGGCTACACCACCAGCACTTCCTGGGGTTACCGCGGCCGTGTCATCTGGGACTACAACGACGTATTCGCGGGTATCAACCTGAAGCCGAGCGTGGCCTGGTCGCATGACGTGTCCGGTTATTCGCCTGGCCCTGGCGCCAACTTCGAGGAAGGCCGCAAGGCTGTCAGCCTGGGCCTGGACGCCGAGTATCAGAACACCTATACGGCGAGCCTGTCGTACACCAACTTCTTCGACGGCAAGTACAGCACCGTGGATGACCGCGACTTCGTCGCCCTCAGCTTCGGCGTGAACTTCTAAGCATACAGATCCAGGACGACACGACATGAACAAGACCAGAAGTCTGCTGCAAGCCGGTGTGCTGGGCCTGTCCCTGCTGGCGACCAGCGTCATGGCTGCGGTATCCGCCGACGAGGCGGCCAAGCTGGGCAGCACCCTGACCCCGATGGGTGCCGAGAAGGCCGGCAACGCCGACGGCTCCATCGGCCCGTGGGAGCCGCTGTCGAAGACCGCAGGCAGCGTCGACGGCAAGGGCTTCCTGTCCGACCCGTACGGCAGTGAAAAACCGCTGTTCACCATCACGGCGCAGAATGCCGACCAGTACAAGGACAAGCTCTCGCCGGGCCAGCTGGCCATGTTCAAACGCTACCCGAACACCTACAAGATCCCGGTGTTCAAGACCCATCGCGGCGCAACCGTCCCGGCCGATGTGTTCGCTGCCATCAAGGAAAACGCCACCAAAACTACCCTGGTGGAAGGCGGCAACGGCCTGAGCAACTTCCGCACGGCGGTGCCGTTCCCGATCCCGAAAAGCGGCCTTGAGGTGATCTGGAACCACATCACCCGCTACCGCGGCGGCAGTGTCAGCCGCCTGGTGACCCAGGCCACGCCGCAGCAGAATGGCTCGTTCAACCCCGTATACTTCTCCGACCAGTTCGTCTTCCGCGACAAGATGAAGGACTACGACCCGAACAACCCAGGCAACATCCTGTTCTACTTCAAGCAGGAAGTTACTGCGCCTGCGCGCCTGGCCGGGACTGTGCTGCTGGTGCACGAAACCCTCGACCAGGTGAAGGAGCCGCGCAAGGCGTGGATCTACAACGCCGGTCAACGCCGTGTGCGCCAGGCACCGCAAGTGTCGTATGACGGCCCAGGTACCGCCGCCGACGGCCTGCGTACGTCGGACAACCTGGACATGTTCAACGGTGCACCGGACCGTTATGACTGGAAGCTGGAAGGCAAGAAGGAACTGTACATCGCCTCCAACGCCTTCAAGCTGGATGACCCCAAGCTGAAGTACGCCGACATCATCAAGGCCGGGCACATCAACCAGGACCTGGCCCGTTACGAGCTGCGCCGCGTCTGGCACGTAGTTGCAACCCTCAAGCCAGGCCAGCGGCACATCTACGCCAAGCGGGACTTCTACATCGATGAGGACACCTGGCAGGCCGCAGTGATCGACCAGTACGACGGCCGTGGCCAACTGTGGCGCGTGTCCGAGGCCCATGCTCAGCCTTATTACAACGTGGAAGTGCCTTGGTACACCCTGGAAGCGATCTACGACCTGCAGTCCGGTCGTTACCTGGCCCTTGGGATGAAGAACGAAGAGAAACGTGCCTACGACTTCGGCTTCAGTGCCAGCAAGGCCGATTTCCAGCCCGCAGCGCTGCGTCAGTCGGGTATTCGCTAAGCTGAAATCACTGAACGCCGTGTGATCCCCAGAACGCCCCGGCTCGCCGGGGCGTTTCTATTTCCTGACCCGGCCTCT
>NZ_JBICKH010000036.1:0-58933 GCF_043103905.1 Pseudomonas sp. yb_2
CGTTCGGCCTCCTGAAGTCGCGAAGATCAAGATCAAGATCAAGATCAAGATCAACAGCAACAGCAACAGCAACAGCAACAGCAACAGCAACAGCAACAGCAACAGCAACAGCAACAGCAACAGCAACAGCAACAGCAACAGCAACACAGTACAGTACAGTACAGTTTTGCCTTGTTATTTCCATTGACTGTACCGGCCGGTGACTCCGCATAATGACGCCTCCAATTCACCCGGAGGTGGCATGAGCAAGACAGTCCTGGTACTGGTGGAAACCGTCGACGATTACCTGCCTATGCTGGAGCAGGCCGGTTACCACCTGATCCGTGCCCCTTCGCCGCAACTGCGCGCCGATGCCATTCATCGCCACGCCGAAGAAATCGATGCGGTACTCACCCGTGGGCCGCTGGGGCTATCCGCCACCGAAATTGACGCATTACCCAGATTGCAGATCATCTGCGTGATCGGCGCCGGCTACGAGCAGGTCGACCTGGCCGCCGCCGCTGCCCGCGGCATAACCGTCACCAATGGCGCCGGGGCCAATGCCGCAGCCGTCGCCGACCACACCCTGGCCCTGCTGCTGGCGCTGCTGCGCGACATCCCCCGTGCCGATGCCAGCACGCGGCGCGGTGAATGGAACCGGGTGATCAGCCCCTCGGTGAGTGGCAAGCGCCTGGGCATTCTCGGCCTCGGCGCAGTGGGGCTGGCGATCGCCAAGCGGGCCCACTTGGGCTTCGACATGCCCGTCAGCTACCACAGCCGCACACCACGCCAGGATGTGCCCTATGCCTGGTTCGACAGCCCTCGGCACTTGGCTGAAGCCGTCGACATTCTGGTGGTGGCCACCCCCGGTGGCGCCAACACCCGGCATCTGGTCGATGCCCACGTCCTTCAGGCCCTGGGGGCTGAAGGCTATCTGGTGAACATCGCCCGTGCCAGCGTGGTCGACACCCAGGCCCTGATTGCTGCATTGCAGCGTGGCCAGCTGGCTGGCGCCGCGCTGGATGTATTCGATGACGAGCCGACAGTGCCCGATGCACTCAAGGCCTTGCCCAACACCGTGCTCACACCCCACGTGGCTGGCCAGTCGCCAGAAGCCGCGCGCGACACGGTGGACTTGGTGCTGCGCAACCTGCAGGCGTTCTTTGCCGGTGAGCCAGTTTTGACCCCGGTACGCCCTTAACCCTTTTTCCAGATATCTGCCTGGCAGCGCCCGGGCAACAAGGAGTGTGTGCATGCAACTTGAAATCTTCCAGGTCGATGCCTTTTCCACTGAACCGTTCGGTGGCAACCCGGCCGCAGTGATCCCGCTGGACAGCTGGCTGCCGGACGATGTGCTGCAGCGCATCGCTGAAGAAAACAACCTGTCAGAAACAGCCTACTTCGTGCGCAAAGGCGAAACGTTCGACCTGCGTTGGTTCACCCCCACCGTGGAAGTCGACCTGTGCGGCCATGCTACCTTGGCCTCGGCTTACGTGCTGTTCGAGCAACTGGGTGAGCAGGCGCAAGTGCTTCGCTTCAATACCCGCAGTGGCGAGTTGCGCGTCAGCCGTGGCGCTGATGGCCTGCTGGCCATGGACTTCCCCGCCAAACAACCCGTAGCGGTCGACATGCCAGCGGGCCTTTTGCAGGCGCTGGGCTTGAGCCAGGCGAAGGCGGTGTACCTTAGCGACGATTATGTCGTGGTGATCGATGACGCCATGCTGCTCGAAACGTTGAAACCAGACTTTGTTGCGCTGTCGGCCTTCGACGTCCGTGGCATTGCCGTGACCGCGGCAGGGCGTGGCTTTGACTTCGTCACCCGCTGGTTCGGCCCGCGGGTTGGTGTGAATGAAGACCCGGTAACCGGTTCGGCACACACCTCGCTGGCGCCGTTATGGGCCCAAAGGCTGGGCAAGAACGTGCTGAGCTGCGAGCAGGGCGGGGCACGCAAAGGGCAGTTGCAGTGCGAAGTGCCGGGCAATGGCCGCGTGATCATCAGTGGGCGGGCGGCGTTGTACCTGCGGGGCGATGTGTACATCTAGTACGGCGTGCGATGCCCTGGGGGGCTTCTATAATTGCAGGCCCATCTTTCCGTTCAAGGAGCCACCCATGGCCCTGGAAAAACACGGCACCTGCCTGTGCGGCGACACGCGGCTGACGGTCACCGTCGACAATACCCATATCAGCGCTTGTCATTGCAGCATGTGCCGCAAGTGGACCGGCGGCCCGCTGCTGGTGGTGCACTGCAGCAAGCCTCCGCTGATTCAAGGGCGTGCGCCCAGCGTCTATGATTCGTCCGACTGGGCCCAGCGTGCTTTCTGTGGCCGCTGTGGTACGCACCTGTACTACCGGCTCAAGGCCAACGACTTCCATGCCGTGCCGGTCGGCCTGCTTGATGGCGACCAAGCCTGGGATTTCGACCTGCAGATCTTCGTCGAAGAGAAACCCGCGTGGTACTGCTTCGCCAATCAGACCAAGGAGCTGTCCGGCCAAGAGGTGTTCGAGCAGAACAGCTGATTCAACGTCATGTCTGTACGGAGGCATTCCGTCGGCGAATGCCTCCGTACAATTCTGCGTGAACTTGCCAAACCGGTGCATTCCTGAGAAAAGGGCGGTTTTGTTTTTCAGCGTTTGGAGTGTACCCGTGAGCCAAGAACTGCAGATCATCGACCTGGTCGAGGGAGACGGCAAAGCTGCCGTCAAAGGTGCCCTGATCACCACCCAGTACACCGGCTGGCTGGCCGATGGCAGCGAGTTCGACTCGTCCTGGTCGCGCGGTAAGCCGTTCCAGTGCGTGATCGGTACCGGCAGGGTAATCAAAGGCTGGGACCAAGGCCTGATGGGCATGCGCGTTGGCGGCAAGCGCAAGCTGCTGGTACCGGCGCACCTGGGGTATGGCGAACGCAGCGTAGGGAAGATCCCGCCGAATTCGGACCTGACCTTCGAGATCGAACTGCTGGAAGTGCTCACGCGGGATGATTGAGTGGTCACGTTGCAACCCGAGGTTCTTGCACCTTACACAATTGCGCAACACCCAGCCCCTAACCTAGGCCTTGCCTAGGGAACGGCATCCACCTCCAGGGAGGAACCAAACGGGTTCGGGGCACTCTGACCCTCACGCGTTGCCAAGGATGGCATTCACTGCACGGGCGCCCTGCAACTGGCCGGGCGATGTGGCGGGTAAACCCGATATTCTCTGCCACACGAGCCTGCCTTGATGAAGTTGCCAACATTCTTTCGCCGTCGCCGTCACTTGCTGCTGAGCCTGGTGCTCACTGCCATCGCCGCGCCGTTGGCGCTGGAGGCTGTCGAAAGCCGGGCACGACCGGTGGATGGCACCCAGACCCTGGTGTTTCTGCGTCATGGCGAGAAGCCGGGCGAGGGGCTCGGGCAGTTGAACTGCCAAGGCCTCAACCGTGCGCTGGACCTGGCCACTGTACTGCCCGAGCGCTTCGGCAAGGCCGACTATGTGTTTGCCGCCAACCCCACGCGGCATGTCGAGGAAGGCAGCCGGGACGAAAGCTACAGCTATATCCGCCCATTGATGACCATCACCCCCAGTGCCATCCGCCTCGGCTTGCCGGTGAATATCGACTACGGCGCCAACGACACCGCTGAACTGGCCGATGAGTTGCTGAGCGACAAATACCGCAATGCGACCATCTACACGGCCTGGTCCCACGGCTACCTGCCGGAACTGATCAACACCGTGGCCGGCAAGGCCCTGGGGGAGGAGCGGGTGATCACCGAGGACTGGAGCGGCGAAGACTTCGACACCCTCTACGTATTGACCCTGACCTGGCGCGATGGCAAAGCCAGCCTGCTGAGCCGCAATGTGCGCCAGGGCCTGAATGACGGTGCGCATAGCTGCCCGACCTGATCCGCTGGTACTGTTTGGCAAGGAAGCCGGAACAGGGATGAGCGATGAAGCAGCGGGTAACGGTGATCGGTGGTGGAGTGGTGGGCCTGGCGACGGCTTACGCGCTGGTTCGGGAAGGGTGGTCGGTTGACCTGATCGAGGCCCGCGACAGCCTGGCGTCGGCCACCAGCTTCGCCAATGGCGGGCAATTGTCCTATCGCTATGTGGCGCCGCTGGCTGATGCCGGGGTGCCGTGGCAGGCGCTGGGCTGGCTGTTGCGGGGCGAGTCGCCATTGCGCTTGCGCTTGCGCATGGACCCGGCCCAGTGGCGCTGGCTGCTGGCATTCACCCTGGCTTGTAGGCGTAGCGTCAATCGCCGTAATGCCGGGCAATTGCTTGAGCTGGCGCTGTGCAGCCAGGCCGTTCTGGCGCAATGGCGCGAAGACCATAACCTGGGAGATTTCGGCTGGCGGCGCAATGGCAAGCTGGTGGCTTTTCGCAGTGAACGGGCCTTTGCCCAAGGCCGGGAACAGTTGACGGACCCGGCCAGTCAGCAGGTGCTGGCGGCTGCCGAGCTGCGCGGGCTGGAGCCTGCCCTGGATGGCGCACCGTTTGTGGGGGGCGTGTTCACGGCGGGCGAAGAGGTTGGCGATTGCCACGTGTTTTGCTTGCGGCTGGAGGCGCTGTTGCGCGCGTCGGGCCAGTGCCGTTTCCTGCTTGGCCGGCCGGTGACGCAATTGGTTCAGCGCCAGGGCCAGGTCGTGGCACTGCAACTGGGCGATCAGCAGCTGGACGTGGAGCAGTTGGTGCTGTGTGCCGGGCATCGCGGCCCAGGCTTGGCATTACCGGGGGTGCAGATACCGGTTTACCCGCTGAAGGGCTACAGCCTGACCGCACCGATCAGCGCCGGGCACCTGCCCCCGGAGGTGAGCCTTACTGACTATGAGCGCAAAATCGTCTATGCACGCCTGGGGCAGCAGCTGCGGGTAGCGGCGATGGTGGACATTGTCGGCTTCGACGAGTCGGTGGACATGCGCCGTTTGCAGAGCATGCGGCGGCTGGCGCTGGAGACGCTGCCGAGGGCGGCGGATTATGGCCAGACGGTGGAGTGGGCGGGGATGCGACCAGCGACACCTACCGGGGTGCCGATCATGGGTGGGACGGTGTACCGCAACCTGTGGCTGAACCTGGGGCATGGCGCATTGGGGTTTACATTGGCGTGCGGCAGTGCGCAGCGCCTGGTCAAGATGATGGGTTGTTAGTTACGGCCTCTTCGCGGGCACGCCCGCTCCCACAGGGACCCCACGGTATTCAGGCTTGTGGTGGTCCTGTAGCGGCTTTAGCCGCGAAGAGGCCGGTACAGGCGAAGGCTGTCTAGCGGCCGAAGCGCATCGGCCAGCCCACCACTTTCTTCGCCCGTGGCGTC
Source organism: Pseudomonas sp. yb_2 (assembly GCF_043103905.1). Classification (NCBI taxonomy): domain Bacteria; kingdom Pseudomonadati; phylum Pseudomonadota; class Gammaproteobacteria; order Pseudomonadales; family Pseudomonadaceae; genus Pseudomonas; species Pseudomonas sp. yb_2. Next base: position 5,265 of record NZ_JBICKH010000036.1, read on the forward strand.
GCATAGGTGCGCACTTTGGACGTGCTCAAACCCATGCGCACCAGCGATTCGGCAATGGTCACCGCTGCACTCACACCATCCACCACCGGCACGCCGGTGCGTTGGCGAATCTGCTCGTCCAGCCCGGCCATGCCGCCACAACCCAGGCAGATCACCTCGGCCTTGTCGTCGCGCACGGCGCGTTCGGCCTGCTCGACAATCGCCTCCACGGCCCGCAGCGGGTCGGCTTCCAGTTCCAGCACCGCCAGCCCGCTGGCTCGCACCGAGGCGCAGCGGTCATACAGGCCCGAGAGCTTCAGGCGGTCCTCGATCAGTGGCACGGTGCGGTCGAGCGTGGTTACTACGGAATAGGCGTGGCCCAGGTACATTGCCGTGCTGGCGGCGGCGTCGGTAATGTCCACCACAGGCACGTTGAGCAGTTCCTGCAGGCCTTCGCGGCCATGTTCGCCATAACCGGCCTGGATCACGGCATCGTAAGGCCCTTCAAAGGCCAGTACCCGGTCCATCACCGCGATGGCCGCCAGGTAGCTCTCGAAATTGCCCTCCACCGATTCGGCGCCAAACCAGGGTGTCAGGCCGACGATTTCGGTACCGGGTGCGGCTACCGCACGGGCCTGTTCGGCAATGGCGTGGGTGATGGCTTCGGTAGTGTTGACGTTGGCGATCAGAATACGCATGGGCAGTCCTCCTTGATCAATGGCCGCTGTGGTCGACGGCGATGCACTCGCCGCTGACGTCGTGGTAATGGCGGTTACGTGGCGCGATAAGCAGGTACAGGGCGGCGGCGATGCCGGCACCAATCAGCCAGGAGAACGGCGCGATGCCCTGGAAGTTGGGCACCAGGGCCAGCACGATGGCCAGCAGTGCGGCCGGCACGAAGGCGGCCACGGCGCGCAGGTTGATGCCCTTGCTGTAGTGATAGGCGCCGGCCGGGTGCTCGGTATACAGCTCCGGCACGTTGATGCAGCCTTTGCGCAGCAACCAGTAGTCGGACATGATCACGCCGTACAGCGGGCCTAGCAGGGCGCCCAGGCCCGACAGGAAGTACACGATCACCAGCGGGCTGTTGTACAGGTTCCAGGGCAGGATCAGCACCGCCAGGGTGGCGCTGATCAGCCCGGCACGGCGGAAGTTCAGGTGGCGCGGCGCCAGGTTGCTGAGTACGAAAGCCGGGGCGACGAAGTTGGCCATGATGTTCACCGCTACGGTGACGATCAGGAAGGCCAGGCAGCCGAGCACCAGGAATGGCGTGCTGGGTATGGCGGCAACGATCTGCGTCGGGCTGTCGATGATCTGGCCGTTGATCTGGAATTGCGCGCCGCACAGCACCACGGTGATCACGGCGAATACCAGGATGTTTACCGGCAGGCCCCAGAAGTTGCCCACGCGGATGGTCTTGCGGCAAGGCGAGGAGCGGGCGAAGTCACAGAAGTTCAGCACCAGGGTGCCGTAGATCGCCAGCCACAGTGCGCCGCCGGCAAAGATGTTGCGCCACATCTCGTAGCCGGTCAGCGGCGTAGCCACCGACCAGGCAATGCGCGCATCGGCCTTGAAGTACATGAACACCGCCAGTGCGGCGACGGTCAGCAGGATCACAGGCCCGGCAAAGGCCTCGTAACGGCGCACCATCTCCATGCCGTAGGCCAGGATCACCAGCTGCACCAGCCAGATCGACACGAAACACACCCAGCCCAGGCTCGACAGGCCGAGGATGCTGTCGTGGTCGTAGGCTGCTATTTGCGGCCAAACGGCGGTGAGCAGCACCCGCAGCACCACCGATGCCAGGTAGGTCTGGATGCCGAACCAGGCGATGGCGATGACGGCACGGATCAGCGCCGGGATCTGCGCGCCGTGGATGCCGAAGGCAATGCGGCTGATGACCGGGAACGGTACCCCGGTTTTCTGCCCCATGTAACCCGACAGGTTCATGAAGAAGTACACCAGTGCCGCGCCGATGGCCAGCGACAGCAGAATTTGCCAGCCACCCAGGCCGAGGGCGAACAAGCCCATGGCGAACGAATAGTTGGCGATATTGTGCACATCGTTTGTCCACAGCGCGAAGATGCTGTAGCCGCCCCAGCGACGGCCTTCCATACGCGTTGGCGCCAGGTCGCGGTTATGCAGGCGCGGGCTGAGAACAAGGTCCGGCTGGTGGCCGGCAAGCGTGGACGCGGGGTGTGTGCTGGCGACGGATAGTTCAGGGGCAAGGTCGAGGCTGCTACTCATTCCGGCGGGCTCCTGATGCACTTGGACTGCGATGAGCGGGCATGCGCACGGGCTCGCCATCTCGTCGGTGCAGCGTTGGCATCACAGGGTTGTGGGCGCGGCGGCTGACATTGGGTCGGCGTCGCGGATTCTTGTGTATCTATGTTTTGTTTAAGTTGTATACAAAACACGAACACACAAAAGCGAGTTCCATGCCAAAGGAAGAGCAGGTTTCAACAGGCGATCATTTCGAACTTATCTTGTTAAAAGGTAAGTTAATGAAATACAGAGCATATAAGTTGACCAAATGAACAAGTTTAAATTTTTGAAAGATTGATTAGTTGATCAATTGGTCAAAATAACGGGAGGGAAGTGTGTAACGAATTGGGGCGCTACTGAAGAAAGTGCACACAAAAATGGCACCTATGGTTACGTTTTTGTGTACAAAAAATAGTCAGCTTTTCCTGTGCTGGCCTCTTCGCGAGCACGCCTGCGAGGAGGCCAGTACAGGGGCCGATCAATCCATTGGCGGCAACCGCCGCTTGACCGGGGTCTTCTTGATGATCGCGGTATTGGTCTCAGCCAGCACATTCATGAGGTCGAGCAGCGTGTCCAGCTGCTCCATCGAGCGCACATGCAGTCGGGCGACGAAACAGTCTTCGCCAATGACCTTGTCGCATTCGGTGAACTCAGGGATGGCAATGATCTGGCGCTCCACCTCCTGCAGTTTTCCCGGCAACGGACGGATACGCACGATCGCCTGCAACTGGTAGCCAAAGGCGCGTGGGTCGACCTCCACGGTATAGCCGCGCAGCACGCCACGCTCTTCCAGCCGGCGCAAACGCTCGCTGACGCTAGGTGCGGACAGCCCGCTGACCTGCGCCAGCGCCTTGAGCGAGCGGCGCGAGTCCTCCATCAGTGCGTTGATCAATAATTGGTCGATGGCATCGGTCATATCCACCTCATCAGGTGATTCGTGTTATTTGCCTTGATAGTAAAGGCAGGTTGGCGAAAATGCCTTGGTTATCCGCTGGATGGCCAGGCTGCCGCCTTTGCATACTGTGGCCATCATCAACGGGAGGTTTGAGATGGACAGTTCATTGCGCCGTGGCTCGCTGGAAATGGTCGCTGCCATGCTGATTTCCGGGACCATTGGCTGGTTCGTGCTGGTGTCCGGCCAGCCGGTGCTGGATGTGGTGTTCTGGCGCTGCGTGTTCGGTGCCGTGACCTTGCTGGCGATTTGCGCCGCGTTTGGCTTTCTGCGACCGGGCGTGATCAGCCGCACGGCATTTTTGCTGGCGATTGCCAGCGGGGTGGCCATTGTCGGCAACTGGCTGCTGTTGTTCGCTTCGTACGCACGGGCGTCGATTGCCATCGGCACGGCGGTTTACAACGTGCAGCCGTTCATGCTGGTGGGGCTGGCGGCGCTGTTTCTGGGCGAAAAGATCACCTTGGCCAAGGTGACCTGGCTGAGTGTGGCGTTCCTCGGCATGCTGGCCATCGTCAGTGCCCACGGCGCTGGGCAAAGTAATGGCGAGGACTATCTGCTGGGGATTGCCCTGGCGCTGGGGGCGGCGTTTCTGTATGCGATCGCGGCCTTGATCATCAAGCGCCTGAGTAGCACGCCCCCGCACCTGATTGCGTTGATTCAGGTAACCACGGGTGTGTTGCTGCTGGCGCCATGGGTCACGCTTGGCGGGTTGCCGGTTGAAGTGCCCGCGTTGGCCAGCTTGTTGACACTGGGTATGGTGCACACCGGCCTGATGTATGTGCTGTTGTACAGCGCCATCCAGCGTTTGCCCACGGCCTTGACCGGTGCGCTGTCGTTCATTTACCCGATTGCGGCAATTCTGGTGGACTGGGTGGCGTTCGGGCACCGCCTGGCGCCGCTGCAGTGGCTGGGGGTGGGGTTGATCCTGCTGGCGGCGGCGGGGATGCAGCAGGGGTGGTGGTTCCGCTCGGCGCGGCATCCTGTAGGCGCGGGTTTACCCGCGAAGAGGCCCGCAAGGTAGAATGCCGCTTTTTGCCAGCCTGCGATCCGCCATGACCTTGCCCATCGACACCCTTGAGCAACACCTGCTTGCCGCCCTCGACCCTGCCCCACAGGAAACCCGCCGCCTGTTTCACGGCCGCGGCCGCTGCTGGCAGGGCCTGGAGCAGGTGACCGTCGACTGGCTGCAGGGCGTGCTGTCGGTCGCCTTGTTCCGTGAGCCGGCCGGAGGCCAGCTCGCCGAACTGGAAGCCATGCTGCGCAGCTTGGCCGCGCGTCCGCAGTGGACGGGGCAGGCGGTCATCATCCAGCACCGCTACCTGCCCGACAGCCCGGGCCAGTGGCTGCTGGGCGAGCCGTGCCAGCAACGCGAAGTGATCGAGGACGGCCTGACCTACCTGCTGGACTTGGGCGTGCGGCAAAACAATGGCCTGTTCCTCGACATGCGCTATGGCCGCCGTTGGGTGCGCGAGCAGGCGGCGGGCAAGCGTGTGCTGAACCTGTTCGCTTATACCTGCGGCTTTTCCGTGGCAGCGATTGCCGGTGGCGCTGAGCAGGTGGTGAACCTGGACATGGCCAAGTCGGCCCTGTCGCGGGGCCGGGACAACCATCGCCTCAATGGCCACGATGCATCACGGGTGGCGTACCTGGGGCATGAACTGTTCAAGTCGTGGGGCAAGGTGCGCAAGTACGGGCCTTATGACCTGATCATCATCGACCCGCCTACCTTCCAGCGTGGCAGCTTTGTACTGACCCAGGATTACGCAAAGATCCTGCGGCGTTTGCCGGAGTTGTTGAGCGAAGGCGGGACGGTGCTGGCGTGTGTCAACGACCCGGGGATCGGGCCTGAGTTTCTGATCGAAGGCATGGCAGCGCAGGCGCCTTCGTTGGCTTATGTCGAACGCCTGGAAAACCCGCCAGAGTTTCCGGACGTTGACCCGGCTGGCGGGCTGAAGGCCTTGGTATTCCGTCAGGTTTGATGCTGCCCTTGCTGGAAGCTTCGCGGGCGAGCCCGCGAAAGGGCCGGTGCAGGCGAATTCAAGCACCCAGGGCCTGCAGCGGCAGCGGGTACACCTGGGCAAAGCGGTCCACCCCGGATACCTGTAACGGCCCTTGCAGGTTGATGCGCAGCAGCGGGTCTTCGCTGATCGACTTGCCCACCTCATGGATCAGCGCGAGTGACGCATCCACATCACTGTCGTAAGTGAACTGCACCGAGAAGAACGCATAGGCGAACTGCCGCGACTGGTTGGTAACCGCCTTGATCTGGCCAAACGGCACCGAGTGCACGAAGCCTTTGCCATCACGCAGCCGCTACGGATCGTCAGGCTTTCGACTGTACCGGTATGGCCGGAATCGAGCACTACCCAGTCGCCGATGGAAATGGAATCCTCGATGAGGATGAACAACCCGGTAATCACATCGTGCACCAGCTGCTGCGAGCCGAAGCCGATGGCCAGGCTGATCACCCCGGCACCGGCCAGGAACGGCGCGACGTTGGTGCCCAGGTTGGCCATGGTGGTGATGGTGTAGATGACGATCAGGACCACTTTGATCGCATTGTGCAGCATCGGCAGGATGGTCCGCACCCGGGTGCTCGGCTGACGCGCGCTGCGGCGGCCGACGGGGGGCTTGAGTGCTTCCTGGATGGCCGTATCGAGTACCACCCACAGCAGCCAGGTGACCAGCAGGATCAAGCCAATGCTCGACAGCGAGTTGCTGATCGCCTGGCCCAGGCTGTTGCTCAGGGCGAAATCGACCACCGAGAAGCCCCAGATGCGCCCCAGCAGCTCGATGAAGGTGACGGCCATGTCGATGCGCAGTAGCGCGTGGGCGAGGCTGCGCAGCAGCTCCTTACAGGGGCGTACCCGCGCATCTCTTGTATGAGCCGAGGTGAACGGCACGCTGTTGTCCGGCAGGCGGGTTACCAGTTGTTCGGCACCTTACTGGCCTGTGCCAACGACCCAGGCATCGGGCTGCAGTTCCTTATCGAAGAGTTGTCCTTGCATGCCCCGGCGCTGGCGTTCGCCGAGCGGCTGGCGAGTCCGCCGATTTTTCGGATGCGGGCGTGGAGGAGCACTCAAGGTGATGGAGTTCTATTTTAAATACGCCATTATTCCTCTGTTAATGTAGGATTTATCTTACGGGCATGATTTATTTATATTCATTGTGTGGAGATTAATTGTTTTTACAATTTTTAATATTTGCAATGAAGTTGGTCGTCTACTAGGATCCGAGTTCCTATTTGGATACGGCACCGACAATTAGTGATCGGCTTGATCAAGGCAGGGAGAATGCCAATGTTCAACACTTACCAGCGATGGCTCGTATTGGCCGTCCTGTCCTTCGCCTTGCTATTGGTTGCGATCGACATGACGGTCCTTTACATCGCCTTGCCCACACTTACCCATGCGCTCGGGGCATCTACCTCCGATAAGCTGTGGATCATCAACATGTATCCCCTGGTCGTCGCCGGCCTGTTGCTGGGTGCTGGCACCTTGGGTGATCGCATCGGGCACCAGCGATTGTTCGTGATCGGCCTTATGCTGTTCGGTGCGGCGTCGCTTCTGGCTGCATTCGCGCCATCTTCCGCGCTGCTAATCCTGGCTAGGGGCGCGCTGGGCGTCGGTGCGGCGGCCATGATGCCGGCCACGCTGGCGATCATCAGTCTGACCTTCGAGGATGAGCGTGAGCGTGGTTTTGCCATCGGCGTCTGGACGGCCGTGGCTTCCGGTGGTGCAGCGATTGGTCCGCTGATAGGGGGGGCGCTGCTCGAGCATTTCTGGTGGGGTTCCGTGTTTCTGATCAACGTGCCAATCGTGCTGGTGGCCCTGGTGTTGTCCTTGCTGCTGATCAGGAACACGCAACAGGCCAACGCCGGGCGATGGGACTTGCTTGGCTCCCTTCAGGCGATGGTAGGGCTCATCAGCCTGACGTACCTGATCAAGGAATTCGCCAAGCCCGAGCCCTCGCTGGTGGCGGCGCTGGGGGCGTTGGCCATCTGCGCGGGCTTCGGTTGGATGTTCGTGCGCGGGCAGCGCAAGCGTGGTTTTCCGTTGATCGACCTGCAGATTTTCCGCAGCCCCGCGTTCTCCTCTGCGGTCATCGCCAGCCTGGCCGCGGCCGGCTGCCTGATGGGCATCAACCTGGTACTGAGCCAGCGCCTGCAACTGGTTGTCGGGCTATCCCCGCTCGAGACCGGCCTTTATTTCCTGCCCCTTTCCGTGGGAGCGATCGTGGCCGGTCCGTTAAGCGGCTGGTTGCTGCCCAAGGTTCGTTGTGATCGGTTCCTGGTGCTCGCACTGTTGATCTACGCCGGTGCCATTGGCCTGTTCATGTACAGTTTCAGCCAGTCGGTCGCCCTGCAACTGCTGCTGCTGTTCGTCATGGGTGCTTGCGTAGGGGCGAGTATGACCGGGGCGTCCACCACCATCATGGCCAGCGCGCCGCCGGAGCGAGCGGGGATGGCCGCTTCGGCCGAGGAAATTTCCTACGAGCTGGGAGGAGGGTTGGGCATCGCCTTCATGGGTAGCCTGATGTCGGTGGTGTACAGCCGCTCGCTGGTTGTGCCCGAGCAGGTCGCCGACGCGGCGCGCCTGCAGGACGGGATCGACAGCGCGCTGGCCGCTGCCGCGCAAATGCCCGCCCCGCTGGGGCAGGAAATCGCTGTGAATGCGCGATTGGCGTTCGACCAAGCGGTGTCCTCGGTAATGATGGCCACCGTGGGGGTACTCGTGGTCATCGCACTGTTGGTGTTTGTGAACTTTCGAAGGTATTCGACAGTTTCTGCCGAACAGCAAGTTTCTTCTTGATTTAGTCAAATAATGCTCGGCCCGGAACTGTTCAGTTGAATAGTTCCGGGTCTGGATTTGTGCTGCTTTAAATTTGGAGAGGTGGCATGCGCCTACTATTGGGGCAATTGTATGATCAGCGTGCGGCCTTGCATCTGGAACAGCGTTATGTCGGCGAAGTCCTGATACCGCAGGAGCATCTAATGTGGTGTTTCAGAGAGAGGGCTTTTGACAGGCGCATAAAAAATCCGATGCTCGTTTCCAAGCATCGGATTTTGCGGCCTACAGGCTAAAGGTCAATGAGTCTGTCTTAACTGACTGGCATTCGGCCAGATGCCCCCTTACGGCTATTGGTTGGTATAGATCTGGTCAAACACCCCACCATCATTGAAGTGGGTCTTCTGCACGGTACGCCAGTCACCGAAGGTTTTCTCCACCGACAGGAAGTCCACTTTCGGGAAGCGGTCGGTATACTTGGCCAGTACCGTCGCATCACGCGGGCGCAGGTAGTTGTTGGCGGCGATCTCCTGGGCTGCGGGTGACCACAGGTACTTCAGGTATTCCTCGGCCACGGCCTGGGTGCCTTTCCGGGCCACTACCTTGTCGACCACCGTCACCGGTGGCTCGGCTTCGGCCGATACGCTTGGGTAAACGACTTCGAACTGGTCGCGGCCAAACTCGCGGGCGATCATCTCGGCTTCGTTCTCGAAGGTGACCAGCACGTCACCGATCTGGTTGGTCATGAACGTGGTGGTGGCGGCACGGCCACCGGTGTCCAGTACGGGTGCCTGCTTGAACAGCTTGCCGACGAAGTCGCGGGCTTTGCTTTCATCGCCGCCTTGCTTGAGTACGTAGCCCCAGGCCGACAGGTAGGTATAGCGGCCATTACCCGAGGTTTTCGGGTTGGGCACGATCACCTGCACACCGTCCTTGAGCAGGTCGGGCCAGTCTTTGAGGGCTTTCGGGTTGCCCTTGCGCACAATGAACACAGTGGCCGAGGTGAACGGCGCGCTGTTGTTCGGCAGGCGGGTTACCCAGTCGTCGGGCACCAGCTTGCCGTTGTCGGCCAGGGCGTTGATGTCGGTGGCCATGTTCATGGTGATGACATCGGCCGGCAGGCCATCGATCACCGCACGGGCCTGCTTGCTCGAGCCGCCGAAGGACATCTGCACGTTGACCTTCTCGTTGTGCTCGGCTTCCCAGTGTTTCTGGAAGGCCGGGTTGTAATCCTTGTAGAAGTCGCGCATCACGTCGTAGGAAACGTTGAGCAGGGTAGGGGCGGCCTGGGCGAGGTTGCCCAGGGCCAGGCCTGCGGCGAGCAGCGAGGCGGTGAAGAGTTTTTTCACGTTGCTTCCTTGTTCTTGAAGGGCGTTGGGGCAGATTGCCAGCGACTATAGCGGGTGGGTTTATACGGGTTAAAGAACAAAAAATGCTTTGGTTATGCTTCTGCCTGTGCCGGCCTCTTCGCGGGCATGCCCGCTCCCACAGGTACGGTGTAATGCTCGGGCCTGTGGTGATCCTGTGGGAGCGGGCGCGCCCGCGAAAGGGCCTGTACAGGCACCGTCATTGCTTGGGAAACAACCCATTCCCACAGCGAGAACAGAACGCTGCCCCATGCTCGTGGGTCTTCTTGTGGCAGGTCGGGCAATCATGCTGCAGCTGCTCCCCACGCATGGCATTGGCCAGCTCGGCGGTAAAGATGCCGGTCGGCACGGCAATGATCGAGTAACCGGTAATCATCACCAGCGACGACAGCACCTGCCCCAGCGGGGTCTTGGGCACGATGTCGCCAAAGCCCACGGTGGTCAGGGTAACGATGGCCCAGTAGATGCCTTTGGGGATGCTGGTAAAGCCATGCTCAGGCCCTTCGATCACGTACATCAGCGTGCCGAACACCGTTACCAGCGTCGATACCGTCACCAGGAACACGATGATCTTCTGCTTGCTGCCGCGCAGTGCCTCCATCAGGTAATGGGCCTGCTTGAGGTACGGGCTGAGCTTGAGTACACGGAAGATCCGCAGCATCCGGATGACCCGGATGATGAGCAGGTACTGGGCGTCGCTGTAGTACAGCGCGAGGATCCCCGGCACGATCGCCAGTAAATCGACCAGGCCGTAGAAACTGAAGGCATAGCGCAACGGCTTGGGCGAGCAGTACAGGCGGGTGATGTATTCGGCCAGGAAGATTGCGGTAAAGCCCCACTCGATGCCGGCCAGCAGGCCGGCGTAGCCTTGGTGCACCTCATCGATGCTGTCGAGGATCACCGTGACCAGGCTGGCCAGGATGATCAGTAGCAGGATCTTGTCGAAGCGGCGACCGGCTACGGTGTCGGTCTGGAAGACGATGACGAAGAGCCGCTCGCGCAGGCTCGCTGGGTTGTTCATTGGCCCGTTCCACAAAAGCGATGGGCTGAGCCTAGGGGTTGCGTATCAGCCGTGCAAGCGGCTGGCGTTGCGCTGCCTGGGTTGCGCCAGGTGACTGCCCAAATGCATCAGCCAGCAGGCGGCAACGAAGGGGGCGGTCAGGCCAGGCACTGGCAGCAGCTTGACCAGCGGTTGCAACAGCAGGGCCAACGCTATCGCCAGCAGCGTTACCCAAGGTTTTTCACCTTGCCTGCTGAAGGCCAGTGCCGCCAGTGCGCCATTGAAGCCATACAATCCCAGCCACGCTCCCTGTGCCTGGTCGGCGAGCAACGCCACCCCGCCGCCAATGGCCGAGCCGATCACCGCCCACAGCGCCGCATAGGGGTTGGCGATGAACATACCGACGATGATCAGCAACCCGGCCAAGGGCTGGTCGAGCAGGAAGATCTGGCCTATGCCGCGGGCCAACGCATACAGCGGGTCAGCTTCGACGAAGCCGCTGGGCGAGGGGCTGGCGATTAGCAGTGTGGCCCAGCCGAGCATGACGAAGGGGGCGGTGTAGGCGACCAGCAACTTGCCGCCACGCTTGCGCCACTGGTGGGTGATGATGCTGGACAAGCCGCCGGCGGCGATGATCAGGGGGGGCAATATGGCCGACCAGGGCAGCACGGCGCTGATCAGGATGCCGATCAGTACGCCGTTGTAGCAGTACAGCCCGGCCTGGCGGTCGGCACGGTCATAGCCGCGTGCCTGGGCGGTGAGCAAGCCGGCCAGGGCGCCAAGCAGTGCACCGCCGACCAGGTTGGGTGCGGTCAGCAGGATGGCCAGCAGGCAGCACAGGCCGCACAGGGGGTTGCGCAGCAGCAGCACCTGGCTGAAGCCGTTGAGTAACGCCGTGGCCCAGTCGGGGCACGGGTTGACGAAATTTTTGGTGTACATGGGGCAGTCAGTGAGGTTGATGGGGGAGCGGTGGGCCTCTTTGGGCCTCGGTTTTCCGCGGTCAGGTAGAGCGGTATTCGGGGAGGGCTTTGCCCTCCAATCGCGAAACAAGGCCGCTGCCACAGGGACTGCATTCCCTTGTGCCAGCGCGGCCCTGTGGGAGCGGCCTTGTGTCGCGAAAGGGGCGCAACGCGCCCCCGGCAATCTCAGATCAAAGTCTCGATCCGCAGCGTGTTAGTCGTACCCGGCTTGCCGAAAGGCACGCCAGCGGTGATCAGCAGCGTGTCGCCACGGCTGGCCATGCCTTGCGCCTGGGCAATCTCCAGGGCGGTGGAAACCACCTCGTCGACCTGACGCAGGCGGTCGTTGACCACCGAATGCACACCCCAGGCCACGCTCAGGCGCCGTGCGGTGTTCAGGTTCGGCGTCAGGTTGAGGATCGGTGCCCGTGGCCGCTCGCGTGCAGCCCGCAATGTCGAGGCACCCGACTCGCTGTAGTTGACCAGCACCGCCACCGGCAGGATGCCGCTGATGCGGCGGATGGCGCAGCTGATGGCATCCGACACGGTCGCTTCGGCCTTTGGCCGGCCGACGTCGAGCTGGGCCTGGTAGTCCGGGCCGTTCTCCACCTGGCGGATGATCTTGCTCATCATCTGCACAGCTTCCAGCGGGTAATCGCCCGAGGCCGTCTCGGCCGACAGCATCACAGCGTCGGCACCTTCGGCCACGGCGTTGGCCACGTCAGTGACTTCGGCACGGGTTGGCGCTGGCGAGAAACGCATGGATTCGAGCATCTGCGTGGCCACCACCACGGGTTTGCCCAGCTGGCGGCAGGTGCCGATGATGCGCTTCTGGATCTGCGGCACGCTTTCGGCCGGTACTTCCACGCCCAGGTCACCACGGGCCACCATGATCGCGTCTGCCAGCTCGGCGATGGCTTGCAGTTGCTCGACGGCCGATGGCTTCTCGATCTTGGCCATCAGGTAGGCGCGGTCACCGATCAGCTGGCGCGCTTCGACGATGTCTTCAGGGCGCTGAACGAACGACAGGGCGACCCAGTCCACACCCAGCTCCAGGCCAAAGGCCAGGTCGCGGCGGTCTTTTTCGGTGAGCGGGGAGAGGTCGAGCACCGCTTGCGGTACGTTGACGCCCTTGCGGTCGGAAAGCTCGCCACCATTCAGCACCTCGGTGTCGATGGCGTCGCTGTGCTTGGCGGTCACGCGCAGGCGCAGCTTGCCGTCGTCCAGCAGCAGGTCCATGCCGGGTTCGAGGGCGGCGATGATTTCGGGGTGCGGCAGGTTGACCCGGCGGCTGTCGCCCGGGGTCTTGTCCAGATCCAGGCGCAGGGCCTGCCCGCGTTGCAACTGCACCTTGCCTTCGGCGAAGCGGCCAACGCGCAGCTTCGGCCCTTGCAGGTCCATGAGGATGCCCAGCGGGTAGTTCAGCTGTTGCTCGACTTCGCGGATCCACTGGTAGCGCAGGGCGTGGTCGGCATGTTCGCCGTGGCTGAAGTTGAGGCGGAAGATGTTCACCCCGGCTTCGACCAGCTGGCGGATATCGTCGATGCCGTTGATCGCAGGGCCAAGGGTGGCAAGGATCTTAACTTTTTTATCAGGCGTCATGATTGGGCAGTCTCAAGGATCAGGATGGCGCGGAAGTCGTTGACGTTGGTGCGGGTCGGTTCGGTGACGATCAGCGCATCCAGCGCGGCGAAGTAGCCGTAGCCGTTGTTGTTGTCCAGCTCGTCGCTGGCCGACAGGCCCAAGGCTTCGGCGCTGGCGTAGCTGGCCGGGGTCATGAAGGCACCGGCGTTTTCTTCCGAGCCATCGATGCCGTCGGTGTCACCGGCCAGGGCGTACACGCCCGGCAGGCCTTTCAGGCTTTCGGTGAGGCTGAGCAGGAACTCGGCGTTACGCCCGCCACGGCCATTGCCGCGCACGGTCACGGTGGTTTCGCCACCCGACAGGATCACGCAGGGCGCTTTGAGCGGCTGGCCGTGTTGAACGATTTGCCGGGCGATACCGGCATGCACCTTGGCCACTTCGCGCGATTCACCTTCCAGGTCGCCGAGAATCAGCGGGCTGAAACCGGCCTGACGGGCTTTGACCGCGGCAGCCTCCAGCGACTGCTGGGGTTTGGCGATCAACTGGAAGTGGCTGCGGGCCAGGGCCGGGTCATCGGCCTTGACGGTTTCCGAGGCCGGGTTGTTCAGCCAGTCGATGACCGCTTTGGGCGCTTCGATGTTGTAGCGTTTGAGGATGGCCAGGGCGTCGGCCGAGGTGCTCGGGTCGGCCACGGTGGGGCCGGAGGCGATTACCGTGGCGAGGTCGCCCGGTACATCGGAAATGGCATAGGTGTAGACCGTGGCCGGCCAGCAGGCCTTGGCCAGGCGCCCGCCCTTGATCGCCGAGAGGTGCTTGCGCACGCAGTTCATCTCGCCGATGGTGGCGCCGGATTTCAGCAGCGCCTTGTTGATCTGCTGCTTGTCGGCCAGGGTCAGGCCTTCGGCAGGCAGGGCCAGCAACGCCGAGCCACCGCCAGACAGCAGGAAGATGACGCGGTCTTCTTCGTTGAGGTTGCTGACCAGTTCCAGCACGCGCTTGGCCACAGCCAGGCCGGCAGCGTCCGGGACCGGGTGGGCGGCTTCGACCACCTCGATCTTCTGGCAGTTGGCGCCGTGGCCGTAACGGGTCACGACCAGGCCGGAGACTTCACCCTGCCAGCTTTTCTCGACCACTTCGGCCATTGCAGCTGCGGCCTTGCCGGCGCCGATGACGATAACCCGGCCGCTGCGATCGGCGGGCAGGTAGGGTTCGAGGACTTGACGGGGGTGGGCGGCGGCGATGGCTGTGTCGAACAGTTCGCGGAGAAGTTTTTGCGGATCGACCGACATGGCAGGCTCCCAATTATTGTTGTTCTGCAGAATCAAAAACGCCCCTGGAACTGCCTCCGTGCAGGCCGAACCAGGGGCGGGTGTTGCTCGGGGTCACCCCTGAGCCTGTGGTCGCAGGTTCAGCGGTGTTGGCTTCTTCGCGGGCTTGCCCGCTCCCACAGGTACTGCACAGGTTTCGAGGGTGGTGCGATCCCTGTGGGAGCGGGCGTGCCCGCGAAGAGGCCGGTAAGGTCTTACTTGTCGTCGCGGATCGAGAAGTTGGCCATGTGCTCCAGGCCTTTGATCAGCGCCGAGTGGTCCCAGTTGCCGCCGCCCAGGGCCTGGCAGGTGTTGAACACTTGCTGGGCATTGGAGGTGTTGGGCAGGTTGATGCCCAGTTCCTTGGCGCCTTGCAGGGCCAGGTTCAGGTCCTTCTGGTGCAGGTTGATGCGGAAGCCTGGGTCGAAGGTGCCCTTGATCATGCGCTCGGCGTGCACTTCGAGGATTTTCGACGAAGCAAAGCCGCCCATCAGTGCTTCGCGCACCTTGGCAGGGTCGGCGCCGTTCTTGGCGGCGAACAGCAGGGCTTCGGCCACGGCCTGGATGTTCAGGGCGACAATGATCTGGTTGGCGACCTTGGCGGTCTGGCCGTCACCGTTGCCACCGACGCGGGTGATGTTCTTGCCCATGGCTTCGAACAGCGGCAGGGTGCGCTCGAAGGCGTTCGGGCAGCCACCGACCATGATGCTCAGGGTCGCCGCCTTGGCGCCGACTTCACCACCGGACACCGGGGCGTCCAGGTAGGCGGCACCGGTAGCCTTGATCTTCTCGGCGAAGGCTTTGGTGGCGGTTGGCGAGATCGAGCTCATGTCGATCACCACCTTGTTCGGGCCAACGCCCTCGGCCACGCCGTTTTCACCGAACAGGACGCTTTCGACCTGCGGGGTGTCGGGGACCATGACGATGATGAATTCGGCTTCCTGGGCAACCTCTTTCGGGTTGGCCAGGGCCACGGCACCGGCAGCGATCAGGTCGGCTGGCGCGGCGTCGTGGTGGGTGGAAATGAACAGGCTGTGACCTGCCTTTTGCAGGTTCTGAGCCATGGGCTTGCCCATGATGCCGGTGCCGATGAAACCGATTTTAGCCATGAGAAATTACCTCTTTGTAATTGTGATATCTCAAGCAAGCTTTGGCCCCCTGTGGGAGCGGGCTCGCCCGCGAAGCAGACAACTCGGTGGATGGCACCGGCTTTGCCGGTGTTCGCGGGCGAGCCCGCTCCCACAGGGTCCCGAGTTGTTCCTCAGATTGCGTTGTGGGTTTTCAGCCAGCCCAGGCCCGCTTCGGTGGTGGTCAGCGGCTTGTACTCCGCGCCCACCCAGCCCTGGTAGCCAATGCGGTCCAGGTGTTCGAACAGGAAGCGGTAGTTGATCTCGCCGGTGCCTGGTTCATTGCGGCCTGGGTTGTCGGCCAGCTGGATGTGGTTGATCAGCTTCAGGTTGGCTTCCATGGTGCGAGCCAGGTCACCTTCCATGATCTGCATGTGGTAGATGTCGTATTGCAGGAACAGGTTGTCGCTGCCCACTTCGGCCTGGATTTCCAGGGCCTGCTGGGTGGTGTTCAGGTAGAAGCCGGGGATGTCGCGGGTGTTGATCATTTCCATGACCAGGCGGATCCCGGCGCCCTTGAGCTTGTCAGCGGCGTAGCGCAGGTTCTCGACGAAGGTCTTACGCACGGTGGCGCAGTCCGGGCCTTGTGGGCGGATGCCGGCCAGGGCGTTGACCTGAGTATTGCCCAGCACCTTGGCGTACTCGATGGCCTTGTCGACACCGGCACGGAACTCTTCGATGCGGTCGGGGTGGCAGGTGATACCGCGCTCACCTTTGGCCCAGTCGCCGGCCGGCAGGTTGAACAGCACCTGGGTCAGGCCGTTGGCCTCCAGCTGCTGCTTGATGTCGGCAGCGCTGAAGTCGTACGGGAACAGGTATTCGACGCCGCTGAAACCAGCATCGGCGGCAGCCTTGAAGCGGGCCAGGAAGTCCTGTTCGGTGAACAGCATGGACAGGTTGGCAGCGAAGCGAGGCATGAGTTGTCTCCTTGCGATGAAGGCCCCCAGGGCGTGCCTGGGGGCGTCAGGCGATCAGTCCAGCAGCGAGATGGCGGTTGGCGCGTCGTTGCCGACCAGGGCCAGGTCTTCGAATTCGTTGACCGCGTTGATCTCGGTGCCCATGGAAATGTTGGTCACACGCTCGAGAATCACTTCAACCACCACCGGCACGCGGAACTCTTCGGCCATCTTCTGTGCCTTGATCAGGGCAGGGGCGATTTCTGCTGGCTCGAACACACGGATGGCCTTGCAACCCAGGCCTTCGACCACAGCGACGTGGTCGACACCGTAGGTGGCAGCGTCGGTCGAGTTGATGTTCTCGAACGCCAGTTGTACACAGTAATCCATGTCGAAGCCACGCTGCGCCTGGCGGATCAGGCCCAGGTAGGCGTTGTTCACCAGTACGTGGACGTACGGCAGGTTGAACTGTGCGCCTACCGCCAGTTCTTCGATCATGAACTGGAAGTCGTAGTCACCCGACAGCGCCACAACCTTGCGCTTCGGATCGGCTTTGACCACGCCCAGCGCAGCAGGGATGGTCCAGCCCAGCGGGCCGGCCTGGCCGCAGTTGATCCAGTGGCGAGGCTTGTACACATGCAGGAACTGCGCGCCGGCAATCTGCGACAGGCCGATGGTGCTGACGTAGCAGGTGTCCTTGCCGAATACCTGGTTCATTTCTTCGTAGACGCGCTGCGGCTTGACCGGCACGTTGTCGAAGTGGGTCTTGCGCTGCAGGCTCGACTTGCGCTCCTGGCACTCTTCCAGCCAGGCCTTGCGGCATTTGAGCTTGCCGGCGGCTTTCCACTCGCGGGCCACTTCCAGGAACACGTCCAGTGCCTTGCCAGCATCGGAAACGATGCCCAGGTCCGGGGTGAACACGCGGCCGATCTGGGTCGGTTCGATGTCGACGTGCACGAACTTGCGGCCTTCGGTGTAGACATCGACGGAACCGGTGTGGCGGTTGGCCCAGCGGTTACCGATACCGAACACCAGGTCGGATTTCAGCAGGGTTGCGTTGCCATAGCGGTGCGAGGTCTGCAGGCCGACCATGCCGACCATCTGTGCGTGGTCGTCCGGGATGGTGCCCCAGCCCATCAGGGTCGGGATCACGGGTACGCCGGTCAGTTCGGCGAATTCGACCAGCTTGTCACTGGCGTCGGCGTTGATGATGCCGCCACCGGCTACCAGCAGTGGGCGCTCGGCGTCATTGAGCAGGGCCAGGGCTTTTTCGGCCTGTACGCGTGTGGCGGACGGTTTGTGCACGGGCAGCGGTTCGTAGGCGTCGATGTCGAATTCGATTTCGGCCATCTGCACGTCGAACGGCAGGTCGATCAGCACCGGGCCTGGGCGGCCGGTACGCATTTCATAGAAGGCCTTCTGGAAGGCGTAAGGCACCTGGCCTGGCTCCAGAACGGTGGTCGCCCACTTGGTTACTGGCTTGACGATGTTGGTGATGTCGACAGCCTGGAAGTCTTCCTTGTGCAGGCGGGCACGTGGCGCCTGGCCAGTGATGCACAGAATCGGGATGGAGTCGGCCGAGGCACTGTACAGGCCGGTGACCATGTCGGTGCCGGCAGGGCCGGAAGTGCCGATGCACACACCGATGTTGCCCGGGTTGGCGCGGGTGTAGCCCTCGGCCATGTGCGAGGCACCTTCGACGTGACGAGCGAGGACGTGATCGATGCCACCGACTTTCTTCAGGGCCGAATACAACGGGTTGATGGCAGCCCCCGGGATGCCGAACGCGGTATCTACACCTTCACGGCGCATGACCAGAACGGCTGCATCGATTGCTCTCATTTTGCTCATGGTTTGTGCCTCATCGATTTTGTAATTGTATACAACTTGCTTTGCGACAGAGTGTATTCACGCCTGGCGGCTTAGGTCAATGGGTTTTCATCGGCTAAGCTGGCTTTCGTCAGAGCGCCCGTGAAAACGAGGGTTTGCGCCATCGCATACGATCGTTTCAAAATATTGTATACAAAAATATCTCTCGTTGTGTTCTATTTGTTCGATCGGTTTTCAACTGCCCTTAGGGCTTCTCACAACAAGAAGAGGACCTTTCCATGAACGTTCTTAACCTGAAAGTCGCCGTCAGCCTGGTGAATGCCGCGCTGGTGGCGGGCCGCAAGATCAATGCCGCGCCGCTGACCGTGGCGGTGCTGGATGCCGGCGGGCACCTGCTGGCGCTGCAGCGCGAGGATGGCGCTAGCCTGATTCGGCCTGAAGTGGCCACTGGCAAAGCCTGGGGTGCGATTGCCCTGGGCAAGGGCTCGCGCTTGCTGGCGCTGGATGCGCAGCAGCGGCCGGCTTTTTTTGCCGCGTTGAACGGGATGGGTGAGCGGCCGGTGGTGCCGGCGCCGGGTGGGGTGCTGATTCGTGATCAGGACGGCAAGGTGCTGGGTGCCGTGGGGATCAGCGGCGATACGTCGGATATCGACGAGCAGTGTGCGATCAGTGCGATCGAGGAGGTGGGGCTGCGGGCAGATGCCGGGGTAGCGGCCTAAATCTCTATTGCCTGTTCTGGCCCATTCGCGGGCAAGCCCGCTCCCACAGGGACTCCACAACCTTCAGGCATGTGGTGATCCTGTGGGAGCGGGCTTGCCCGCGAATGGCCCTTCGAGATGGTTCAGGCTGCCTCAGGCTCACAACCTTTCAAGACCATACGAATGATGGTCTCGGCCGCCGCGTCATAATCACTGTCGGCCAGCTTGGCCTTACCGGTCACCGCAGAAATCTGCCAGTCGAAGTCGGCATAGGTCTGGGTCGCTGCCCAGATGCTGAACATCAGGTGATGCGCGTCCACATGGGCGATCTGCCCGCGGTCGATCCAGCGCTGGATGCACTCGATGTTGTGTCGGGCCTGTTCGTTCAACTGCTCGACCTGGTTCGGAGACAGGTGCGGCGCGCCATGCATGATCTCGCTGGCGAACACCTTGGACGCATGGGGCAGATCACGCGAAATGCGAATCTTCGAACGAATGTACGCACTCAGCACTTCCTTCGGGTCGCCGTCTGCATTGAACGGCGTGGATGCCTGCATGATCGGCGCGATGATGCTTTCAAGGACCTCGCGGTAGAGATTGTCCTTGGACTTGAAGTAGTAATACACGTTCGGCTTGGGCAGGCCGGCCTTGGCCGCGATATCGCTGGTCTTGGTGGCGGCGAAGCCCTTGTCGGCGAATTCCTCGCTGGCCGCGCGCAGGATCAATTCCTTGTTGCGCTCGCGAATGGTGCTCATGGTCAGGGATCTTCCTCGTGTCTGGCCACCTCTAAGAGGGATCGGGCATGGTAGCACCGGCCTCGACGGGCGCTCAAGGCAGCGGCTTTGGGCTAGAATCCGGCACATTGACTTATTTGGATACAAGCAAACATGGCAGGAAGCAGTCTACTGGTACTGATCGACGACATCGCCACGCTGCTGGATGACGTCTCTCTGATGACCAAGGTGGCGGCAAAAAAAACCGCGGGCGTGCTGGGTGATGACCTGGCGCTGAATGCCCAGCAGGTCACCGGCGTGCGTGCCGATCGCGAACTTCCGGTCGTCTGGGCGGTGGCCAAGGGGTCGTTCGTCAACAAGGCGATCCTGGTACCGGCCGCGCTGCTGATCAGTGCGTTCATACCGTGGGCGGTTACGCCATTGTTGATGCTGGGTGGCGCGTTCCTGTGCTTCGAGGGTTTCGAGAAGCTGGCGCACAAGTTCTTGCACAGCAAGGAAGAGGATGAGGCACAGCACGAGGCGCGCAAGGAGGCCGTTGCCGATCCCAGCGTTGACCTGGTGGCTTTTGAAAAAGCCAAGATCAAGGGGGCGGTGCGTACCGACTTCATCCTGTCGGCGGAAATCATCGCCATTACCTTGGGTATCGTGGCTGACTCGCCGCTGACCCAGCAGATCATCGTGCTTTCCGGCATTGCGGTGGTGATGACCATTGGTGTGTATGGGTTGGTAGGCGGGATCGTCAAGCTCGACGACCTTGGGCTGTGGATGGCCCGCAAAACCTCAAGGCTGACTCAGGCAGTGGGTAACGGCATCCTGCGGGCGGCGCCGTACATGATGAAAAGCCTGTCGGTGATTGGTACTGCGGCGATGTTCCTGGTTGGCGGTGGGATCCTGGTGCATGGCATCGAGCCGCTGCATCATGCCATCGAGGCGTTCAGCGAAGGGCGTGGTGGGGCGCTGACCAGTGCGTTGCTCAACGGCGGGGTCGGAGTCCTCGCAGGTGCTGTGGTGCTGGCGGTGGTAAGCGTTGCGGGGAAATTGTGGCGGGCGGTTCGGCCGGCCAATTGAGGCGCTTTGCCCCGGTTCGCGCGTGAACCCGCTCCTACCAGGTACCGCGTTTGCCTCGCACCCGGCGCGTCCCCTGTAGGAGCGGGTTTACCCGCGAATGGGCCGCAAAGCGGCCCCGCTAACTCAGGTCAGAAGTGAACCTTGACCAAGAAGCTCATGGTGTTCTGGTCGGTAGTGAAGGCATCGCTGTCCTTGATGCCGTACTTGTTCTTCCAGTAGTCATACTCCACACCCACGTACAGCTGTTTCTCACCCAGGTGCAATGCCTTGCCCAGGTCGTACTTGATCTGCGGGTTGAAGTGCAGGTTGGCCTGGTAGGTGCCGCGGCGGTTCTCGTCGTTGTCCACCACCCAGTCCATGAAACCGTCGATCAGCACGTCGGAATCGCCGACCGGAATGGTGTACGACCACACCGGGGTGATCTGCCACACGTTGTCACCGGCGCGGCTGCCGTCGGTGGTGCGGTTGTAGAAGTTCAGCTGGAAGTAGTCGAAGCCCGGGATGGCCAGGTCGAAGCCCGGGCCGATCAGGTAGGACTCGGTGTCACCCTCGCCAAACTCGTAGGTCATTGCCAGCAGCACGTCCTTGACCGGGCCAAACTCGATCTTCTGGTCGAAAATCTTGCCGAACGACAGGCGTGGGCTGATCTCACCGTAGTAGGTGTTCGGGCCGTTGCCGGCGTCTTTCTGGCCCTGGTAGAAGATCTTGTCGACGAAAATGAAGTTGTCGCCATACTTCCAGCCATCGGCGTGCTCGAAGGTGACGGTTTGCTGAATCGCCGGGTTGACCTTGAAGTTCTTGCCCCACAGGTAGGTCAGGCTGTTGTTCTGCCATTGCAGCAGGTCGCCGCCGAAGGTGGTGCCGCAGGCCAGCAGGCCGCCGGCGAGGATCAGGCTCTTGATAGTACGCATTGCGAGTGTCGCTCCCTTGATTGATCTGTTGTCAGCGCTCGGTGTCGGCGCTTTTTTTGTCTTTTGAGTCAGCTTTTTTCGATAGGCCACAGCTGTTTGGCAAGGGTTGGGCCAACTTTTCCGGGTTGGCAAAACCTTCCTGCTCGACTTCGTTCTGAACGGATGAAAAGGGTATTTCAGGCTGGCAACACGTTGGCCAACCGCCCGAATTCATTGACTGAGCGGTCAGTAAACGCAGGCAGAATCCGTTCTGCCCTGATCGAGGGGGCGCGCAGATTACTGGCTTGCGCGCCGCGCCTCAAGTGCTCCGTCCTGGAGCGGGGTGATTCAAACTTGTGCGTTTGGTCAACTTCCTAGAAGTGCACCTTGATCAGCGCACTGGCGACGCTTTGGTTGCTGTCCAGGTTGCCACGGCTGTCAATGCCGTACTTGTCTTTCCAGTAGCTGTATTCAAAGCCGACGTAGAGCTGCTTGGCGCCCAGGTTCAGCGCCTTGCCCAGGTCGTATTTGACCTGCGGGTTGAAGTGCAGGTTGGCGTGATAGGTGCCACGGCGGGTTTGGTCGTTGTCGGTAACCCAGTCCATGTAACCGTCGATCAGAATGTCTGACCGGCCTACAGGGAGGGTGTACGACCAGCCGGGGGTAATCTGCCAGACGTTGTCACCGGGGCGGCTGCCTTCGGTGTTACGCACGTAGAAATTGAGGGTGAAATAGTTGAAGCCGGGGATGTTCAAGTCGAAGCCGGGGCCGATCAGGTAGGCCTCGTTGTCGCCTTCACCGCGCTCGTAGGTCATGGCCAGCAGCACGTCCTTGATCGGACCGAAGGCAAGCTTGCGGTCGAAGATCTTGCCCAATGACAGGCGTGGGCTGAACTCGCCGTAGTAGGTGGTCACACCTTTGCCGGGGTCGGCCTTGCCGTTGTAGAAGATCTTGTCGACGAACATGAAGGTGTCGCCGTACTTCCATTTGTTGGCGTGCTCGAAGGTGATGGTCTGCTGGATATCAGGGTTGACCTTGAAGTCCTTGCCGTACAGGTAGGTCAGGCTTTCGCCGTGCCATTGCAGCCATTCGCCTGCGTGCGAGGGTAGGGTGGCCAGCAGGCTGCTGCCCAACAACAGGGACGTGGTGATGCGCTTCATGTTGTGATTCCCGGACTTATTGTTTTTGTTGGCGTTTTTTTGGCGCGCAGGCGCCCCGGGCGACCCATTCCGGCGGGTCGACGGCGTAGCGGTTACTGCAGAGGTGAACGAGGGGCAGCCATGCACCGCCCCCCTTGGCTCAATGCTGGTGACAGACGTCGTTGTGCATTGCGCGGTCGGCACCGCCAAGGATGTTGAACAGTACGTTCAACACCAGGGCACAGACCGTGGCCATGGCGATACCGCTGTGGGTGATGGGCTCCATCCACTGTGGCATCTGGGCAAAGAACTCCGGACGCACCACGGGGATCAACCCGAAGCCGACGCTCACGGCAACCAACAGCTGGTTGCGGCGGTCGCCGATGTCCGCCTCCTGAAGAATCTTGATCCCGGTGGCGGTGACCATGCCGAACATGGCGATGGACGCGCCGCCCAGTACTGCGGGCGGGATCGAGGCAATCAGGAAGGCCGCCTTGGGCAGCAGGCTGAGCAGGATCAGCAGTGCACCGGCCACGATGGTGACATAGCGGCAGCGCACCCCGGTCATCTGCACCAGGCCGATGTTCTGGGCGAACGAGGAGTGGGTGAAGGTGTTGAAGAAGCCCGCAATGAACGACGCACCGGCATCGCACAGCAGGCCGCGACGCAGCATGCCAGGGGTTACTTCACGATCAGTCACCTTGCCCAGGGCCAGGAACATGCCGGTGGACTCGACGAAGATGATCACCACTACCAGGCACATGGACAGAATCGGCGCCAGGCTGAAGGTCGGCATGCCGAAGTGCAGTGGGGTGACCACCTGCAACCACGGTGCTTCATTCAGGCCCGACAGGTCGACCATACCGATGGAACCGGCCAGGATGTAGCCAAGGCCCATGCCCACCAGTACCGACACGTTTACCCAGAAACCGCGCATGAAGCGGTTGATCAGCAGGATCACGGCCAGTACCAGGCCGGCCACCAGCAGGTAGATCGGCGAGCCGAACGTTTCTGCTTCATGGCCGCCACCGGCCCAGTTGACAGCCACCGGGAACAGCGACAGGCCAATCGAGGTGATCACCGTACCGGTGACCAGCGGTGGGAAGAAGCGGACAACCTTGGACATGAACGGCGCGATCAGCATGCCGAAGAACCCGGCAGCGATGGTCGCGCCGAAGATCCCCTGCAGGCCCACGCCGGGCATGCCGGCCATGGCCACCATGCTGCCGACGGCAGCGAAACTGGCACCCATCATCACCGGCATGCGGATGCCCACCGGGCCGATACCGAACGACTGGATGATGGTAGCGACGCCAGCGACAAGCAGGTCGGCGTTGATCAGGAAAGCGACTTCTTCACGGGACAACCCGGCGGCCTGGCCAATGATCAACGGCACGGCGATCGCGCCACCGTACATCAGCAGAACGTGTTGCAGGCCAACCAGGATCAGTTGGAACAGGGGCAAGGGTTCGCGCGGCGGCGCAATGGGGATATACGCCTTGCGTGACTCGGACATGCAGCACCTCGAGTTTTGTTTTTATTCTCGGATCCAAGCGGCAGGCTTCATGCCTGCGCGCTCGATGCTTGCTTGTTGCGTAACACATGGAGCTTGAGGCTGGGGCTATCGGCCTCTTCGCGGGCAAGCCCGCTCCTGCAGGGGAAGGTGATTCCCTTGGGGGGCGGGTTGCCTGGCGAGGTGCTGTCAGTTGACCTGGGCGCCTTTGGCGATCCAGTCGCCGACGAGCTTGCGCTCTTCGGTGGTCATCTGGGTGATGTTGCCCAGCGGCATGATCTGGCTGGCAACCGCTTGCGCCTGAATGCGCGCGGCCTGGGCCTGGATCTGCTGTGGAGTGTCGAACATCACGCCGGCAGGGGCGGTGCTGAACAGTGGGCTGGTCGGCTTGGACGAGTGGCACACAGTGCAGCGTTCCTGGATGACATTGTGGATCTTGTCGAATTCGCCACCTCCGGCCTGGGCAGCGGCCTGGGCCGGTGCTTGCGCAGGTGCGGCGGGTGCTTCGGCAGCCTTGGCGGCGTCCTCGGCACGCTGCTCGGCAGCCGTCTTGCCGCCTACCGCAGTTGCCGGCAGCGGCTGGTACTCGATCTTCGCTGCGGCTTGCTCAGGGCTTACGGCAATCGGTTTCGGGCCGGTAACGTAAGCCAGGCAGATCATCGCCAGAGCGCCGACGGGCAGGGTCCAGGCGTACTTGTTGCTGTCGTGGCGGGTGTTGAAGTAGTGGCGGATCAGAACCGCGGCTACTGCGATACCGGCCAGGATCAGCCAGTTGTACTGGCTACCGTAGGTGCTCGGGAAATGGTTGCTGATCATGATGAACAGCACCGGCAGGGTGAAGTAGTTGTTGTGACGCGAGCGCAGCAGGCCCTTGGCCGGCAGGACCGGGTCGGGCGTCTGGTTGTTCTCGATCGCCGCCACCAGCTGGCGTTGGGCCGGCATGATGATGCGGAACACGTTACCGACCATGATGGTGCCGATGATCGCGCCGGTGTGCAGGTAGGCGCCACGGCCGCTGAACACCAGGCTGAAGCCCCAGCAGGCAGCGATGATCAGCACGAACAGCACAGCACCGAGCAGCGCTGGCTTCTTGCCCAGGGGCGAGTCGCACAGGAAGTCGTAGATGAACCATCCCGCGATCAGCGAACCGATACCGATGGCCACGCCTTCGGCACCGCTCAGGGTGCTGCCAGGTGCCAGCAGGTACAGGGTCGGGTTCCAGTAGAACACCACGCACAGCAGGGCGATACCGGACATCCAGGTGAAGTAGGCTTCCCATTTGAACCAGTGCAGGTTCTCGGGCATTTTCGGGGGGGCGAGCTTGTATTTCTCCAGGTGGTAGATACCACCGCCGTGAATCGCCCAGAGATCACCTGACAACCCATCGCGCGGGTTGCTTCGGTTCAGGTGGTTCTCCAGCCAGACGAAGTAGAACGATGCACCGATCCAGGCGACGCCGGTGATCATGTGAACCCAGCGAATGCTCAGGTTCAGCCATTCGTGAAGGTGTGCTTCCACAGTATGTACCTCTGCCAGTCACCGAGAAGATGACTGACCTTTTCTTATTGGTGGGGATTGAGGATCAGCATCTGTTCCTCGGTGAAGTAATGCTCATCGCAGTTGTTGCCAGAACCACTGCGATCAACCACCAGGAAATCATCCCGCTTTTCGATCGTCAGCACCGGGTGGTGCCAGACGCCGCGATGGTAATTAACGCCCTGCCTGCCATTACTGCGGAAGGCTCGGACCAAGCCTGATACAGGTGCATCGCCAACGGGCGCGACCACGATCAGAAAGGGGTTGCCGAGCAGCGGGATGAAAGCCTGGCTGCCCAGCGGATGGCGTTCCAGCATGCGCACGGTCAGCGGCATGTCCTGCGCGTCGGCGCGGAAGATGCTGATGATCGCCTTGTCTTCAGGCTCGGCGGTTTCGACCGTGGCGAGCTTGTGAAAGCGCATGGTCGAGCCGTTGTTGATCATGAAGTGGTCGCTGCCGTCGGTTTCGATCACGTCTCCGAACTGGGCGAAGGCTTCTTTGGTCAAGGGCTCGATCATAAGGGTGCGCATGCGGTTATCTCTTCTATTGTTCGTTTTCTGAATAAGGTTCGGCTGTTGCTTACAGCTGCAGCAAGCGGAACAGGGCGATCAGGTTGATCTGTGCCAGGGCTTCCTTGAACTCGGCATCGGCATCGTTGTGGATGCGCTTTTCAAAGGCGGCGAGAATCTGGTGCCGGTTGCTGCCCTTCACCGCCATGATGAACGGGAACTGAAACTTGGCTTTATAGGCATCGTTCAGCTCGGTGAAACGGGCGAACTCCTCGGCGGTGCACTGGTGAATGCCGGCGCCGGCCTGTTCGTTGGTGCTCGATTCGGTCAGCTCGCCCTGGATGGCTGCCTTGCCGGCCAGGTCCGGGTGAGCGTTGATCAGCGCCAGCTGGTCGGCGTGGTTGGCGCTGAGCAGGATGTCGCTCATGCGCTGGTGCAGCGCCTCGATCTCGTCCAGCTCGCCCAGTTGGCCCAGGTCGTAGGCTTTTTCGGCAACCCACGGCGAGTGCTCGTAGATGTCGGCGAAGGCCTTGACGAAGGCGTCACGGTCCAGGGTGGATGGTTTGAGGGTATTGAAGGCGGTCATCAGGCGTTCTCATTCTTGTACGGGTGGGTGGCGTGCCAGTGGCGGGCGATATCCACGCGACGGGCGAACCAGACCTGGTCATGACTTTTTGCGTAATCGACGAAGCGCTTGAGTGCAGCCAGGCGTGCCGGGCGGCCGACCAGGCGGCAGTGCAGGCCGATGGAAAGCATTTTCGGTGCGTCGGCGCCTTCGGCGTACAGCACATCAAAGGCGTCTTTCAGGTACTGGAAGAACTGCTCGCCGCAGTTGAAGCCCTGTACCTGGGTGAAGCGCATGTCGTTGGTGTCCAGGGTGTAGGGGATCACCAGGTGCGGCTTGCCGGTGGGGTTGTTCGGCTCCCAGTAGGGCAGGTCGTCGTCGTAGGTGTCGCTGTCATAGAGGAAACCACCTTCCTCCATCACCAGGCGGCGGGTGTTCGGGCCGGTACGGCCGGTGTACCAGCCCAGCGGGCGCTCGCCGGTGAGTTCGGTGAGGATACGGATGGCTTCGAGCATGTGCTCGCGCTCCTGGGCCTCGTCCATGTTCTGGTAGTCGATCCAGCGGTAGCCATGGCTGCAGATCTCGTGGCCGGCTTCGACCATGGCGCGGATCACGTCGGGGTGGCGCTGGGCGGCCATGGCCACGGCGAAGATGGTGAGTGGCACGCCGCTGTCCTTGAACAGCTTCAGCAGGCGCCATACACCGGCACGGCTGCCGTATTCATACAGCGACTCCATGCTCATGTTGCGCTGGCCCTGCAGGGGTTGGGCAGCGACCATCTCGGACAGGAAGGCTTCGGATTCCTTGTCACCGTGCAGGATGTTGCGTTCGCCACCTTCCTCGTAATTGAGGACGAAAGACAGCGCGATGCGGGCGTTGCCCGGCCATTGCGGGTGAGGAGGGTTGTTGCCGTAACCGATCAGGTCGCGAGGGTAATCAGCGCTCACTGCAGTCTTCCTTCTTGTGCGTTAGTGCGGGGGGTGGGCGGGCCGCGTCGGTATGTCGCACCACCGGATGGGCTGATTGTATACAACTTCTGAAATCTTTTGTAAGCCTGTTTTTCCGCATTTCTTCCCTTTTGTCGCCTCGCAGCGACCTGGAAATACAGCGCAAGAAACCTGCCTGTTTGGTCAGCTAATGAGGTTGGCATCGTTATGGTGCGTGTATTTGCGACCGATGGGTCGTTTATGGGCAGCAAATGGAGGGTGTGACAGAAGGGATCAAAAAATTGTGTACAATCCTTGGATGGAATGTCTTAATAACGTCATTCCCGCCTGCCGCAGGCGCTAAGCTGGTGCGATGGCTGAGTATTTTTTGCCCACAGATTGAACAAGAGGCGACACGCAATGGGACGTTTGACCACACACGTACTGGATGCCGCGCATGGCTGCCCGGGTAGCTCGATCAAGGTCGAGCTGTACCGCGTCGAAGGCCAGCAGCTGGAACTGGTGAACACCGCCCTGACCAACAGCGATGGCCGTGTCGACGCGCCGCTGCTGCAGGGGGACGATTACCGCACTGGCGTTTACCAGTTGCAGTTCAGCGCTGGGGATTACTACCGCGCCCGTGGCGTGCAATTGCCGGCCCAGGCGTTTCTGGATGTTGTCGTGCTGCGCTTTGGCATCGACGAGTCGCAGGAGCACTACCACGTGCCGCTGCTGATTTCGCCGTACAGCTATTCGACCTATCGTGGAAGCTAGTTGGTCGCTAGAAGAATCTTCGTAGGTCCTTTGGCCCGCTCTCACACTGGCGGGCTTTTTTTCGTCTGCTGTTTTTTGCGTTGCCTGTGCCGGCCTCTTCGCGGGTGAACCCGCTCCTACGACGGGCTGTATCCAACTGTCCACCACCGTTGTAGGAGCGGGTTTACCCGCGAATACGGTGGCGGCAGCAACGGTGAACGGCGGGTGGGGATTGGTCAGCAGGGCCGGCCCTTTCGCGGGTGAACCCGCTCCTACGACGGGCTGTATCCAACTGTCCACCCCCGGGGTAGAAGCGCCCTCGGTCAGAGGAACACGAACTTGGCAATGAAGATCGCGCACAGCACCCACAGGCTGGCCGAGATTTCCTTGTACTTGCCGGTACCCGCCTTCAATGCCACATAGCTGATGAAGCCCAGGGCAATACCATCGGCGACCGAGAACGTCAGCGGCATCATGATCACTGTGACGATCGCCGGAATGCTGTCGGTGGCCTCATCCCAATGGATGTGCGCCATGCTGCCCATCATCAGCATCGCAACGTAGATCAGTGCACCTGCTGTCGCATAGGCCGGAATCATCCCGGCCAGCGGCGCGAAGAACATCGCGGCGATGAACAGCAGGCCTACCACCACAGCCGTCAGGCCAGTTCGGCCACCTGCGGCAACCCCCGCAGCACTCTCCACATAGCTGGTCACCGGCGGTACACCGACCACCGCGCCGAACACACTCGAGGCACTGTCAGCCTTCAACGCCTTCGACAGGTTCTCGATCCGCCCGTCCGGCGCCACCAGGTTGGCCCGTTGCGCGACGCCCATCAGGGTGCCGGCAGTGTCGAACATGTGCACGAACAAGAACGCCAGCACCACGCTGATCATGCTGACGTTGAACACGCCAGCCACGTCCATGGCCATCCAGGTGGGCGCCAGGCTCGGCGGCATCGACATCACCCCGCCAAACTTGACCAGGCCCAGGCCCCAGCCGGCCAGGGTGACACCCATGATGCTGATCAGGATCGCGCCGAATACCCGCTTGTAGCTGAGGATGGCGATCAGCAGGAAGCACACGGCCGCCAGCAGCGGCCCCGGCTCATGCAGCGAGCCCAGCTTGATCAGGGTGGCGGGGCTGTCGACGATGATGCCTGCAGTCTTCAGGCCGATCAGCCCGAGAAACAATCCGACGCCGGCCCCCATGGCATGGCGCAGGCTGACCGGAATGCTGTTGAGCAGCCATTCGCGCACTTTCGACAAGGTCAGGAACATGAACAACACGCCCGAGACGAATACCGCCCCCAGCGCCGTTTCCCAGTTGTAGCCCATGGTGCCGACCACGGTGTAGGTAAAGAAGGCATTGAGCCCCATGCCCGGCGCCAGGCCCACCGGCCAGTTGGCGTACAGGCCCATCAGCAGGCAGCCCAGCGCGGCGGCGATGCAGGTGGCGACAAAAGCGGCACCATGGTCGATGCCGGCGTCGGCCATGATGTTGGGGTTGACGAAGATGATGTAGGCCATGGTGATGAAGGTGGTCACCCCAGCGATCATTTCGGTTCTGACGGTGCTGCCGTGTTGCTTGAGTTTGAAAATCCGCTCCAGCCAGCTCGTTTCGAGCGGTGGGGCAAGATCCAGCGTAGGGGCTTCGGATTTGCGGCTTTCCACAGCGAGTACTCCTCAAGTCGTTCTTGTTGTTATGGAGCCAGTTTCCTGAGCGATGCACTTGGCGGCTCCGCGGGAAGGCAGACGTCTGACCGTTTGTTGACTTATGGGTCAAGAAGTTGCTCGGTGGATTATGCTTTTGTGTACAAATAAAGCAAATAATGTTTTATGTTTTGTGTGCGCAATGTGTCGTACAACGGCTATATAGGTAAAACGCCCCCTGCGGAATCGCCTCAGCCTGTGTACAATGGCGCCATACTTTCTCTTCGTGCCTCGAGAGCCCATGAACGAACAGCTGCAACCTCTGAAGAAACCTGCACGAGTCGGCAAGGCCGGCCGCAGCGGTACCCAGGACGACATCGTCTACGCGCATATTTTCGAGGCGATCCTCGAGCAGCGTCTGGCTCCGGGCACCAAGTTGAGCGAGGAAGCGCTGGGCGAGATCTTTGGCGTCAGCCGCACCATCATCCGCCGCGCCTTGTCGCGCCTGGCCCACGAAAGCGTGGTGCTGCTGCGACCGAACCGCGGTGCGGTGGTGGCCAGCCCGACCGTCGAAGAGGCGCGCCAGGTGTTCTTCTCGCGGCGCATGGTCGAACGCGCCATCACCGAGCTGGCGGTGCAGCATGCCACCCCCGAGCAGCTCAACGAGCTGCGGCAGATGGTGCGCGAAGAGCGCGACAGCTTCTCGCGCGGTGACCGGGGTGCCGGTATCCGCCTTTCCGGTGAGTTCCACCTCAAGCTGGCCGAAGCGGCGGGCAATGCGCCGCTGGTGAGTTTCCAGCGCAGCCTGGTCTCGCAGACTTCGCTGATCATTGCCCAGTACGAAAGCGGCAACCGCTCCCACTGCTCTTACGATGAACACATGCAGCTCATCGATGCCATCGAGGCACGCGATGCCGAGCAGGCGGTGAGCCTGATGATGCATCACATGGACCACATCGACAGCAAGCTGAATCTGGACGAGGAGAGCGCCTCGGACGATTTGCATGCCGTGTTCTCGCATCTGTTGAAAAAAACCAAGGTTTCCATCAAGGGTTGATCGTTTGCCTGCGTGATCGAGGGGCTGCAAGGCAGCCCTTCCAGCCACTACTGGCCATAACCCAAAGGTCTGCTAAATTCTTGTGAGCAAACCTTCATCAAGCAGTTGGGCTTGCGCATTCGTTGCGTTCAACTTCTTGAGGAATGGATTCATGAGCATGTCCCTGGGTAAACGCATGGGGGCCGAACTGATCGGCACCTTCTGGCTGGTCCTTGGTGGCTGTGGCAGTGCGGTACTCGCAGCCAGTTCCCCTCTCGGCATCGGTGTGCTCGGTGTCGCCTTCGCCTTCGGCCTCACCGTACTGACCATGGCCTTCGCCATCGGCCATATTTCTGGTTGCCATCTAAACCCTGCCGTGTCGTTTGGGCTGGTGGTGGGCGGGCGCTTCCCGGCAAAAGAGCTGCTGCCTTATGTGATCGCCCAGGTGATCGGTGCCATCCTGGCGGCCGGTGTGATCTACCTCATCGCCAGCGGCAAGGCCGGTTTCGAGCTGTCTGCGGGGTTGGCTTCAAACGGCTACGCCGACCACTCGCCCGGTGGCTATACGCTGGGTGCGGGCTTTGTCAGTGAAGTGGTGATGACGGCGATGTTCCTGGTGGTCATCATGGGGGCGACCGACGCCCGCGCGCCGGCAGGTTTTGCACCCATCGCCATCGGCCTGGCCCTGACCCTGATCCACCTGATCTCGATCCCGGTGACCAATACCTCGGTCAACCCCGCGCGTAGCACGGGGCCGGCCTTGTTCGTCGGTGGCTGGGCCCTGCAGCAGCTGTGGCTGTTCTGGGTGGCGCCGCTGATCGGTGCTGCTATCGGCGGCGCGCTGTATCGGGGCCTGGCGAAAGAACCTTAACGCTGGTGCACGCAGCGCCCGGCGGCGTAGGTTTCACGGACGGTACGGTCATCGCCCAGGGTGGTGAGCACGAACAAGGTTTCTTCGATGCTGTTGGACTGCTGGATGCGGTAGTCCAGCAGTGGCGTGGCCTTGTAGTCCAGCACCACGAAGTCGGCATCGTTGCCCGGGCGCAGGCTACCGATACGGTCGTCCAGGCGTAGTGCGCGGGCGCCGCCGAGGGTGGCCAGGTACAGCGATTTGTACGGATGCAGGCGCGCGCCTTGCAGCTGCATCACCTTGTATGCCTCGTTCAGGGTGTTCAGCAGAGAAAAGCTGGTGCCGGCGCCAACGTCGGTACCCAGGCCCACGTTGACCCCGAACCGCTCGGCCTGGGGCAGGTTGAACAGGCCGCTGCCGAGGAACAGGTTGGAGGTGGGGCAGAAGGCCACGGCCGAGCCGGTTTCGGCCAGGCGTTGGCACTCTTCGTCGCACAGGTGTACGCCGTGGGCAAACACCGAGCGCTCGCCCAGCAGCTCGAAGTGATCGTAGACGTCCAGATAACCCTTCTGCTCGGGGAACAGCGACTTGACCCAGTCGATTTCCTTGAGGTTTTCCGACAGGTGCGTGTGCATGTACACGCCGGGGTGTTCCTTGAGCAATTGGCCGGCCAGGGTCAATTGTTCCGGTGTGCTGGTTGGGGCGAAGCGCGGGGTGACTGCATAGTGCAGGCGGCCCTTGCCATGCCAGCGCTCGATCAGTGCCTTGCTTTCGGCATAGCCCGATTCGGCGGTGTCGGTCAGGTAGTCCGGCGCGTTGCGATCCATCATTACCTTGCCGGCGATCAGGCGCAGGTCCAGGCGTTCAGCCTCTTCGAACAGGGCATTCACCGACTCTGGGTGCACGCTGCCGAATACCAGCGCAGTGGTGGTGCCGTTGCGCAGCAGTTCCTTGAGGAAGATCTTCGCCACCTGGTCGGCGTGGCCTTTGTCGGCGAACTGTTTTTCGCAGGGGAAGGTGTAGGTATTGAGCCAATCCAGCAGCTGCTCGCCGTAGGAACCGATCATGCCGGTCTGCGGGAAGTGGATGTGGGTATCGATGAAGCCCGGGGTGATCAGCGCGTCCTGGTAGTGCTCGACCGGGATGCCGGCATCCAGCGTCGGCAGCAGTTCACTGGCGTGCCCCACGGCGCTGATGCGGCCATCGTCGACCACCAGCAGGCCGTCTTCGTAGTATTCATGGGAAGCCTCCAGGCCCACCTCGGCCGGGTCGGCAATGCTGTGCAGGATGGCGGCACGGTAGGCTTTGCGGGTAACGGTCATAACACACTCGTCAAATGGCTTGGCTGCGCCGGGAGGGCGGCAGCAACTGGGCAATGGGGCCGGCATTGGCGGCAGCGTCGTGCTGGCCGAAGCAGGCGTTGTAAGTGGCAATGATTTCACCGGCGATGGACACGGCGATCTCGATGGGCAGCTTGCCTTTGACCTCGGCCAGGCCCATCGGGCAGCGCATGCGGGCCATCACGGCCTCGTCAAAGCCTCGTTCGCGCAGGCGGTGCTCGAACTTGACCCGTTTGGTCTTCGAGCCGATCAGGCCGAACCAGGTGAAATCGTTGCGCTTGAGAATGGCGGCAGTCAGTTCCAGGTCGAGCTGGTGGTTGTGGGTCATGACGATGCAGTAGCTGCCGGGCGGCAGGTCCGCGACTTCGTCGACCGGTTCCTCACTGACGACCTTGGTCACCCCATTGGGGATGAGTTCGGGGAATTCCTGTTCACGCGAGTCGATCCAGCGCACCCGGCAGGGGAGCGCGGCGAGCAAGGGTACCAGAGCCCTGCCGACATGGCCCGCGCCGAACACGGCGATCTGCGCCTGCACCGCGGCCATCGGCTCGAACAGCAGCACGGTGGCGCCGCCGCAACACTGGCCCAGGCTGGCACCGAGGCTGAAGCGCTCCAGGTGCGGGGTGGTGCGCTGCTCTTCGAGCATTTGCCGGGCGATGTGCAGCGCCTTGTATTCCAGGTGGCCGCCGCCGATGGTGTCGAACAGGCCGCTGGCGCTGACCACCATCTTCGAGCCTGCGTTGCGCGGGGTAGAGCCGCGCTCTTCGATGATGGTCACCAGCACGCAAGCTTCGCCACGGGACTGGTGGTCGGCGAGGGCGTTGATCCATTGGTGCATGATGCAACCTCTCTAAGCCATGCTGCCGACCCTTGTAGGAGCGGGTTTACCCGCGAATGTAGCGCTGGAGCTGATATCGCATTCGCGGGTAAACCCGCTCCTACAAGGGCCTTGCGTTGTCAGGGGGTGATGGTTTCCAGTTCCCGTTCGCGCGACTGTGTTTCAGCCACTGCCTTGCGCATCTGCTCGCAGCCCCAAAGCACCCGCTCTGGCGTTGCCGGCGCATCCACCTGCGGCTGCACGCGGTAATCAGCCAGGCTGGCCACGGCATCCTTGATTGCACACCAGGCAGCAATGCCGAGCATGAACGGGGGCTCGCCCACGGCCTTGGAGTGGAACACGGTGTCTTCCGGGTTCTTGCGGTTCTCCACCAGCTTCACTCGCAGGTCCAGTGGCATGTCGGCCACAGCCGGGATCTTGTAGCTGGCCGGGCCGTTGGTCATCAGCTTGCCTTTGGCGTTCCACACCAGCTCTTCGGTGGTCAGCCAGCCCATGCCCTGGATGAAACCGCCCTCCACCTGGCCGATGTCGATCGCAGGGTTCAGCGAATCGCCCACGTCGTGCAGGATGTCGGCGCGCAACATCTTGTATTCGCCGGTCAGCGTGTCGACGATCACTTCCACGCAGGCAGCGCCAAAGGCGAAGTAGTAGAACGGCCGGCCGCGGGCCTGGCTGCGGTCGTAGAAGATCTTCGGCGTGCGGTAGAACCCGGTGCTGGACAGCGACACCTGGGCGAAGTAGGCCTGCTGCACCAGTTGCTCGAAGCTGACGATCTGGTCGCGCACCCGCACATGGCCGTTGCGGAACTCGACGTCTTCCTCGGTCACCTGATAGTGCCGTGCGGCAAACTCGGTCAGGCGTTTCTTGAGGATTTCGGCGGCGTTCTGCGCCGCCTTGCCGTTCAGGTCGGCGCCGCTGGAAGCAGCCGTAGGCGAGGTGTTAGGCACCTTGTCGGTGTTGGTAGCGGTGATCTGGATGCGGCTGAAATCCACCTGGAAGATCTGCGCCACCACCTGGGCCACCTTGGTGTTCAGGCCCTGGCCCATTTCGGTGCCGCCGTGGTTCAGGTGAATGCTGCCGTCGGTGTAGATATGGATCAGTGCACCGGCCTGGTTGAGGAAGGTGGCGGTGAACGAAATGCCGAACTTGACCGGTGTCAGTGCCAGGCCTTTCTTCAGGATCGGGCTGTTGGCGTTGAAGCGGCGGATCGACTCGCGTCGCTCGGCGTAGTCGCTGCTGGCCTCCAGCTCGGCGGTCATCTCTTCGAGCATGTTGTGCTCGACGGTCTGGTAGTAGTGGGTGACGTTGCGTTCGGTCTTGCCGTAATAGTTGGCCTTGCGCACGGCCAGCGGGTCGCGGCCCAGATGACGGGCGATATGGTCCATCACCTGCTCGATGGCGACCATGCCCTGTGGGCCGCCAAAGCCGCGGTAGGCGGTGTTGGAGGCGGTGTTGGTCTTGCAGCGGTGGCCATGGACGGTGGCATCGCCCAGGTAGTAAGCGTTGTCGGAGTGGAACATGGCACGGTCGACGATCGAACCGGACAGGTCGGGCGAATAGCCACAGTTGCCAGCCAGGTCGAAATTGATACCGTGCAGCCGGCCGTTGTCGTCGAAGCCCACGTCATACTCGACGTAGAACGGGTGGCGCTTGCCGGTCATGGTCATGTCTTCGACCCGCGGCAGGCGCATCTTGGTTGGCTGGCCGGTCAGGCGCGCAATTACCGCGCACAAGCATGCCGGGCTGGCGGCCTGGGTTTCCTTGCCGCCAAAACCGCCGCCCATGCGGCGCATGTCCAGCACCACCTTGTTCATCGGCACGTCGAGTACTTCGGCGACCAGTTTCTGCACTTCGGTGGGGTTCTGTGTGGAGCAGTAGACGATCATGCCGCCGTCTTCGGTAGGCATGACCGAGGAAATCTGCGTTTCCAGGTAGAAGTGCTCCTGGCCGCCGATGTGCAGGGTGCCCTGAATGCGATGCGGGGCGCTGGCCAGGGCGGCAGCCGAATCGCCGCGCTGATGGGTGTGGCTATCGAGCACGAAGTGCTTCTTGCGCAGCGCCTCGACCACGTCCAGCACCGGTTCCAGGTCTTCGTACTCGACGATGGCGGCCATGGCCGCTTTGCGTGCGGTTTCAAGATCGCGGGCAGCGACAGCGAGCACCGGCTGGCCGAAGAACTCGACCTTGTCGATGGCCAGCAGCGGGTCGCCGGCCACCACCGGGCCGATGTCCTTCAGGCCGGGGATGTCTTCGTGGGTGATGGCGATACGCACACCCTCGAAGGCATAGCACGGCGTGGTGTCGATGCGCAGGATGCGCGCATGGGCGCGGTCGGCGGTACGTGCATACACATGCAACTGGTTAGGGAATTCCAGGCGATCGTCAATGTACACAGCCTCCCCCGATACATGCTTGTCGGCGCTGTCGTGCTTGACGCTGCGGCCGACCCCGGTGGTCAGGTCCTGGCTGAACAGTTCGGCCATCTCGGCCTGGCTCTTGGCTACGTGATGGTTAGACATAAGCGGTCACCCGGGTTTCGATGTACGGTGTTTGCTGTTCGATGAAATACTTGCGCAGCAGGTTCTGCGCGGTCAGCAGGCGGTATTCCTTGCTGGCGCGGAAGTCGCTGAGCGGGGTGAAGTCCTCGGCCAGGGCCTGGCAGGCGCGCTCGATGGCAGCCTGGTCCCACGGCTTGCCGCGCAGCGCCGCCTCACAGGCGCGGGCGCGCTTGGGAATCGCCGCCATGCCGCCGAAGGCGATACGCACACCGCTGACCACACCGTCTTCGATGCTCAGGTTGAAGGCTGCGCACACGGCGGAGATGTCATCGTCCAGGCGCTTGGACACTTTATAGGCGCGGAACGCCCAGTCACTGGAGGCGCGCGGTACGATGATCTTCTCGATGAACTCGCTGTCCTGGCGAGCCGTGATGCGGTAGTCGATGAAGTAGTCTTCCAGCGGCATCACCCGTTGGCGTTCACCCTGGCGCAGCACCACCTGCGCGTCCAGGGCGATCAGCAGGGGTGGCGAGTCGCCGATTGGCGAGGCGTTCCCGATGTTGCCGCCGAGGGTGCCCTGGTTGCGGATCTGCAGCGAGGCGAAGCGGTGCAGCAGTGCCCCGAAGTCAGGGTACTCCTCGTTCAGCGCGGCGTAGCAGTCAGTCAGTGGCGTGGCGGCGCCGATCTCCAGGTGGCTGGCGGTTTTCTCGATGCGCTTGAGTTCTGCCACATGGCCAACGTAGATCATCACCGGCAAGGTCTTGTGGAGCTGGGTGACTTCCAGCGCCAGGTCGGTACCACCGGCCAGCAGTCGCGCTTCGGGGTGCGAGCTGTACAGGTCGGCCAGATCCGCCACGGTCAGCGGCACCAGGCAGCGCTTGTCGCCGCTGTTCAGCTCGCCGGTCTGGGTCGGGGCAATGGCCTTGAGGCGGCTGATGGTTTGCGCCTGCTGGGTATCGAACTGGTCGCGGCAGGGCTGGCGGCAGCTCTGCTCGGCGGCGTCGAGGATCGGTCGGTAACCGGTGCAGCGGCACAGGTTGCCAGCCAGGGCTTCCTGGGCCTGATGCAGGTCGGGGCCGCTGCTGTTCTTTTGCAGGGCAAACAGTGACATGACGAAGCCGGGCGTGCAGAAGCCGCATTGCGATCCGTGGCAGTCCGCCATCGCTTGCTGAACGCTGTGCAGTTGACCCTGTTGTTTGAGCCCCTCGACGCTGATCAGTTGCTTGCCGTGCAGCGACGACACAAAGGTCAGGCACGAATTGAGGCTGCGGTAGCGCAGGCTGTCGTTACCCTGGTCGTCCTGGATCAGTTCGCCGACCACCACGGTGCAAGCGCCGCAGTCTCCACTGGCGCAGCCCTCCTTGGTGCCGGTTTTGCCCAGGTGCTCGCGCAGGTACTGCAGCACCGTCATGTTAGGGTCCAGGGCGTGCTCACTACGCAGCTCCTGGTTGACGAGAAACTGGATCACGGGGAAGGCCTCGCAATGGTTTTATTGTTGTTGGGCGGACTCTAAGCAAGACCTGTCTAGCAGGTCAATATTTTTCTGACTCAAGGGTCAAGAAAATGCACATGTCCATGCCCAGCCGCACACACTGCCTCTATTACAAGCATAGATCGCGCCGGGCGCGCGGCTGTCTGACAGGTCAAATAAACCACCTGGCCCCTCTGCGCGATTACCGCCCAAGTACGCTACAATTCGCCCCTTGTGCCCAGTTCAATGATTTTGAAGGAAAACCATGACGTTCAAGGCCCCGGACAGCCTCTCCGAGCAGATTGCCGATTACCTGGCCGAACGCATCATCCGCGGCGAGCTGGCGCCAGGCGAACGTATCCAGGAGCAGAAAGTTACCCAGGCGCTCAACGTCAGCCGCGGCTCGGTGCGCGAAGCACTGCTGATCCTCGAGCGCCGCCATCTGGTGGCGATCCTGCCGCGCCGGGGCGCCCATGTGACCCAGCTGGACGAACGCAGCGTTCGCAGCCTGTGCTCACTGATGGGCGAGTTTTACATCCTGCTGGGCAATGCGGTTGCGCAAAAATGGCGCACCGAAGCCGACCTGCGCCCGTTTCTGGAAATCCAGCAGCGGCTGCAGCGTGCCCATGACCAGCTCGACATCAAGACCTTCGTCGCCGACAGTTTTGCGGTCATGCGTGCGGCCTATCCGTTCGCCGACAACCCGTTCCTGCAGGAAACCGTGGAAAACCTGCAGCCGGCCATGAGCCGTGCCTATTACCTGTCGCTGGACCAGCGCCAGGCCAACATGATCGACTATCTCGACCTGTTCGCCCGCTTGCTCGAAGCCGTGGTCTCGCGTGACCTGCCGCGCATTCGCGAGGTGCTCACCGCCTATGGCCAGCGCAGCTGCGAACTGGTGCTGGCGGCACTGGCCAGAGGCTGACCGATGCGCCTGAAGTGCATTCGCCTGGCCGGGTTCAAGTCGTTCGTCGACCCGACCACGGTCAACTTCCCCAGCAACATGGCGGCCGTGGTCGGCCCAAACGGCTGCGGCAAGTCCAATATCATCGACGCGGTGCGTTGGGTGATGGGCGAGAGTTCGGCGAAGAACCTGCGCGGCGAGTCGATGACCGACGTCATCTTCAACGGCTCCAGTGGCCGCAAGCCGGTCAGCCAGGCCAGTATCGAGCTGGTGTTCGACAACAGCGAAACCACCCTGGTCGGCGAGTATGCCGCCTACGCCGAGATTTCGATCCGCCGCAAGGTTACCCGCGACGGGCAGAACAGCTATTACCTCAACGGCACCAAGTGCCGCCGGCGTGACATCACGGATATTTTCCTTGGGACGGGTCTGGGGCCGCGCAGCTACTCGATCATCGAGCAGGGCATGATCTCCAAGCTGATCGAGGCCAAGCCCGAGGAGCTGCGCAATTTCATCGAGGAAGCGGCTGGCATTTCCAAATACAAGGAGCGCCGCCGCGAAACCGAGAACCGCATCCGCCGCACCCAGGAAAACCTGGCGCGCCTGACCGACCTGCGCGAAGAGCTCGAGCGCCAGCTGGAGCGTCTGCATCGCCAGGCCCAGGCAGCCGAAAAGTACCGTGAGTACAAGGCTCAGGAGCGGCAGCTGAAAGCGCGCCTGTCTGCCTTGCGCTGGCGAGACCTGGACGAACAAGTACGCCAGCGCGAATCGGTGATCGGTGATCAGGGCGTTTCTCACGAGGCACTGGTGGCCGAGCAGCGCAATGCCGATGCCAGTATCGAACGCCTGCGCGACGGTCATCACGAACTGTCCGAACGCTTCAACCAGGTGCAGGGCCGTTTCTACTCGGTTGCCGGTGACATCGCCCGGGTCGAGCAGAGCATTCAGCACGGCCAGCAGCGCCTGCGGCAGTTGCAGGACGACTTCAAGGAAGCCGAGCGCACACGCCTGGAAACCGAATCGCACCTGGGGCACGACCGCACCCTGCTGGCGACTTTGGGCGAAGAGCTGGCCATGCTCGAACCCGAGCAGGAAATGACCCTGGCTGCTGCCGAGGAAGCCGCTGCCGCGCTTGAAGAGGCCGAGCTGGGCATGCACGGCTGGCAGGAACAGTGGGACAGCTTCAACAGCCGCTCCGCCGAACCGCGCCGCCAGGCCGAAGTGCAGCAGGCGCGCCTGCAGCAGCTGGAAACCAGCCTTGAGCGCCAGGCCGAGCGCCAGCGCAAGTTGGTCGAGGAGCGCGAGCAACTGGGCAGCGACCCGCAGGATGCCGCCATGCTCGAACTGGCCGAGCAACTGGCCAGCAGCGAAATGCTGCTGGAAGAACTGCAGCTCTGCGAAGAGCAGGTGATCGAGCGCCTGGAAAGCGCGCGCGAGCAACTGCAGCAGGCCACCCAGGCGCAACAGCAGGCACAGGGCGACCTGCAGCGCCTGGGTGGGCGCCTGGCCTCGCTGGAAGCCTTGCAGCAGGCCGCCCTGGAGCCGGGCGCAGGTGCTGCGCAATGGCTGCACGGCCAAGGGCTGGAGCAACAGCCGCGGCTGGCCGAAGGCTTGCGGGTGGAGCCGGGTTGGGAGCTGGCGGTAGAGACGGTGCTTGGCGCCGATCTGCAGGCTGTGCTGGTGGACGATTTCAACGACCTCGATTTTGCCGGCCTGGAACAGGGTGAGCTGCGCTTGTTGCTGGCCGTCGGCGCGGGGGCGACGTTGCCCGGCAGCTTGCTGGAGAAGGTCGAGGGCCGTATCGACCTGGCGCCCTGGCTGGGCCAGGTCAGGCCTGTGGAAGACCTGGCTCAGGCACTGGAGCAGCGCGGATCGCTCGGCGAAGGGCAGAGTCTGGTCAGTCGCGATGGCTACTGGGTCGGCCGGCACTTCCTGCGGGTACGCCGGGGTGGCGAGGCCGAAGGCGGCGTGCTGGCGCGCGGCCAGGAAATCGAACGCCTGGGCCAGGAACAACTGGAACAGGAAGCGGCGCTGGAGCAACTCGATCAACAGTTGCAGGCCCTGCGCGAGCAGCAACTGGACCTGGAGGAGCAGCGCGAACAGTTGCGCCGCCGCACCCAGGATGAAAACCGCCTGCACGGCGAACTGAAGGCCAGTCTTTCGGCCAGCCGCGCGCGCGCCGAGCAGGTCGAGCTGCGCCGCCGCCGCCTGCAGGAAGAGCTGAGCGAGCTGGAAGAACAGCGCGCTCTGGAACACGAGCAACTGGGCGAAGCGCGCCTGCTGCTGCAAGAGGCTTTGGAGCTCATGGCCCAGGACACCGAGCAGCGCGAACAGTTGATGGCCCGCCGCGATACCTTGCGCGAAAGCCTTGACCGGGTGCGTCAGGAGGCCCGCCAGCACAAGGACCACGCTCACCAGCTGGCGGTGCGCCTGGGGTCGCTGCGTGCCCAGCACGACTCTACCCGCCAGGCGCTGGAGCGTCTGGAGCAGCAAGCTGCGCGCCTGACCGAACGCCAGGAACAACTGAGCCTGAACCTGGAGGAGGGTGAAGCCCCGCAGGAAGAACTGCGTCTGAAGCTGGAGGAGCTGCTGGAGCGGCGCATGAGCGTCGACGAGGAAATGCGCCTGGCTCGCCTGCACATGGACGAAGCTGACCGCGAACTGCGCGATGCCGAAAAACGCCGCACCCAGGCCGAGCAGCAGGCCCAGCTGCTGCGTGGTCAACTGGAGCAGCTGCGCCTGGAGTGCCAAGGCCTGGATGTGCGGCGCAAGACCTTGCAGGAACAGTTGCTGGCCGACGGCTATGACCTGCAAGGCGTGCTCGCCACCCTGGAAGCCGAGGCCAGCGAGCAGGGCACCGAGCAGGAGCTGGAACAGCTTGAAGCGCGCATCCAGCGCCTGGGGGCGATCAACCTGGCGGCCATCGAAGAATACGAGCAGCAGTCCGAGCGCAAACGTTACCTGGACGCCCAGGACGCCGACCTGGTCGAAGCGCTGGAGACCCTCGAAAACGTCATCCGCAAGATCGACAAGGAAACCCGCAACCGCTTCAAGGATACCTTTGATCAGATAAATGCCGGATTACAGGCACTTTTCCCAAAAGTTTTCGGGGGTGGCAGCGCTTATCTGGAACTGACGGGCGAAGATTTACTCGATACAGGGGTGACGATCATGGCGCGCCCACCGGGCAAGAAGAACAGCACCATCCATTTGCTGTCCGGCGGCGAGAAGGCACTGACCGCCTTGGCGCTGGTGTTTGCCATCTTCAAGTTGAACCCCGCACCGTTCTGCATGCTCGACGAGGTCGATGCGCCGCTGGACGATGCCAACGTCGGGCGCTACGCGCGTCTGGTCAAGGAAATGAGTGAAAGCGTGCAGTTCATCTACATCACCCATAACAAGATTGCCATGGAGATGGCGGACCAATTGATGGGGGTGACCATGCATGAACCAGGTTGTTCACGCCTTGTTGCGGTTGATGTGGAGGCGGCCATGGCCATGGTCGACGCTTGATGCACGACGATAGGGGCACATTCTACAGCGAAATGCCCCGCCGTGTGCGACAGACGGTGTAAAGTTGTCTTTGGTCGTGCTAGCTTAATGTCACTCGTTTTTTGCGTGGGTAAAACGCCTGTCAGAACATAGAGTTGGCGCCACGTGTTAAAGGGCTTTGAACCCTTTGTTTTCAAGCATATTTTTATAGAGGCACGGGATTACATGGAAATCGGTCTGCGCGAGTGGCTGATCCTCATCGGCATCATTGTTATCGCCGGGATTCTTTTCGACGGCTGGCGCCGCATGCGCGGCGGGAAAGGCAAGTTGAAATTCCGTCTGGATCGCAGTTATTCCAACCTGCCGGACGAAGAGGGTGGCAGTGCCGAAGTGCTCGGCCCGTCGCGAGTGCTCGATACCCACAAGGAGCCTGAGCTGGACGAAAGCGACCTGCCG
Organism: Pseudomonas sp. yb_2; assembly: GCF_043103905.1. Taxonomy (NCBI): domain Bacteria; kingdom Pseudomonadati; phylum Pseudomonadota; class Gammaproteobacteria; order Pseudomonadales; family Pseudomonadaceae; genus Pseudomonas; species Pseudomonas sp. yb_2. The sequence goes on from NZ_JBICKH010000036.1 coordinate 48,186, forward strand.
TCGCTCAGCGCGTCTGCGCGTGATCGCGAGCGTGAGCCCAAGCCGGTCAAGGCCAGCAAGCGCGGCAAGCGTGCCAGTGCGGCTGCCGATGTGCACCAGGGTGACCTGAACCTGAGCGCCGAGCCGCGCGAGCCCGACCTGTTTTCCGACAGCGATGACGACTTTGCCGCCGACAACAACCGTAGCAGCGGCGCAGCGCCTGCCAGCAACAGCGTCAAGGAGTTGCCGCCTGCCGAAGAGGTGCTGGTCATCAGCGTGATCTCGCGCGACGAGGGTGGCTTCAAGGGCCCGGCGCTGCTGCAGAACATCCTGGAAAGCGGCTTGCGCTTCGGCGAAATGGACATCTTCCACCGCCACGAGAGCATGGCTGGTCACGGCGAGGTGCTGTTCTCGATGGCCAACGCAGTCAAGCCTGGCGTGTTCGACCTGGACGACATCGATCACTTCAGCACTCGCGCTGTGAGCTTCTTCCTCGGCTTGCCGGGCCCACGTCATCCGAAGCAGGCTTTCGACGTGATGGTTGCCGCGGCACGCAAGCTGGCCCACGAACTGAACGGTGAGCTCAAGGACGACCAGCGCAGCGTGCTGACCGCCCAGACCATCGAGCACTACCGCCAGCGTATCGTCGAGTTCGAGCGCCGTGCGCTAACCCAGAAGCGCTGACAGATCCAGACGAAAGAGCAGCCTGAGGGCGTGCTGGCCGGTTCGGGTATCGTCGTTGCCTGTGCCGGCCTCTTCGCGGGTAAACCCGCTCCTACAGGTACATCACCGCCCTAGGGCATGTGACGCCCTTGTGGGAGCGGGTTTACCCGCGAAGAGGCTGGCACAGTCAACAGACACCTGGAACCCCACGCACCACCCCAAGCTGCTCTTTTGCTTTGCAAGAGAAGACAAATCCCATGACCGCCGAAACCCGTATCCTCGAACTGCGTGCCGAGCTCGATCAGCACAATTATCGCTACTACGTGCTCGACGAGCCCAGCGTGCCTGATGCCGAATACGACCGCCTGTTCAACGAGCTCAAGGCGCTGGAAGCTGAACACCCGCACCTGGTAACCCCCGACTCGCCCACCCAGCGTGTGGGTGGAGCTGCCTTGGCGGCGTTCAGCCAGGTACGCCACGAAGTGCCCATGCTCAGCCTGGGCAACGCCTTCGAAGAAGCCGACCTGCGTGAGTTCGGCCGTCGCGTGGTAGAAGGCCTCGATCAGCCGGGCGCGGTCGACTACAGCTGCGAACCCAAGCTCGATGGCCTGGCCGTGAGCCTGCTGTACCGCGACGGCCAGCTGGTGCAGGGCGCCACCCGTGGCGACGGCACCACTGGCGAAGACATCAGCGCCAACGTACGCACCGTGCGCAACATCCCGCTCAAGTTGCAGGGTAAGGGCTGGCCGGCAGTGCTGGAGGTGCGCGGCGAGGTGTACATGAGCAAGGCCGGCTTCGACCGGCTCAATGCCGCCCAGGCCGAGGCCGGTGGCAAGACCTTCGCCAACCCGCGCAACGCTGCCGCTGGCAGCCTGCGCCAGCTGGATTCGAAAATTACCGCCAGCCGCCCGCTGGAGTTCTGCTGCTATGGCGTTGGCCAGGTGTCCGAGAGTATCGGCGACAGCCACATCGGCATCCTCGAACAACTCAAGGCCTGGGGCCTGCCGATCAGCCGCGAGCTCAAACATGCGGCGGGCATCGAAGAGTGCCTGGCCTACTATCGCGACATTGGCGAGCGGCGTAACAGCCTGCCGTATGAGATCGACGGGGTAGTGTTCAAGGTCAACAGCCTGGCCGCCCAGCGCGAGCTGGGCTTCCGCGCCCGTGAGCCGCGCTGGGCGATTGCCCACAAGTTCCCGGCCATGGAAGAGCTGACCGAGGTGCTGGATGTCGAGTTCCAGGTTGGCCGTACGGGTGCAGTAACGCCTGTGGCGCGGCTGAAGCCGGTCAAGGTGGCCGGTGTGACGGTGTCCAACGCCACCCTGCACAACATGGACGAAATCGCCCGCCTGGGCCTGCGTATCGGCGACACGGTGATCATTCGCAGGGCCGGCGACGTGATCCCGCAGGTGATGCAGGTGGTGCTGGAGCGTCGTCCGCAAGGCGCCCGCCCGGTAGAGGTGCCAAGCGCATGCCCGGTCTGTGGCTCGCAGGTCGAGCGTACCCGGCTGGTAAAGCGCAGCAAGGGCAAGGAAACCACCAGCGAAGGTGCGGTGTACCGCTGTGTCGGCCGCCTGGCCTGTGGCGCCCAGCTCAAGCAGGCGATCATTCATTATGTGTCGCGCCGTGCCATGGACATCGACGGTCTGGGTGAGAAGAGCGTCGAGCAGTTGGTGGATGAAGGCCTGATCGGCTCGCCGGCTGATTTGTACAAGCTGCAGTTCGAGCAGGTCGTCGGCCTGGAAGGCTTCGCCGAGGTGTCTACCCAGAAGCTGCTGGATGCCATTGAAGCCAGCAAGCGCCCGAGCCTGGCGCGCTTCATCTACGCGCTGGGCATCCCGGATGTCGGCGAGGAGACCGCCAAGGTGCTGGCCCGCTCGCTGGGCAGCCTGGCGCGCGTGCAGCAGGCATTGCCGCAGGTGCTGACCTATTTGCCGGACATCGGTCTCGAAGTGGCCTACGAGATCCACAATTTCTTTGAAGACGAGCACAACCAGAAGGTTATCCAGCAGCTGCTCGACAGCGGTATGCAGTTGCAGGACGAAGGTGAGCTGGCTGCCGAATTTGCCGCCAGCACCACCTTGGCCGGGATGATCGCCAAGCTCGACATTGCCTCCGTCGGCCCGACCGGTGCCGAGAAGTTGGTGGCCAGGCTCGACAGCCTGGACAAGATCATCGCCGCCGACGGCATTGACCTGCGCCAGGCCCTGGCGGCCAAGCAGGCCGACGCAGTGCGTGAGTTCTTCAAGGATGAAGCGAACCAGAAACTGGCCCGGGACATCGAAGCCCAGCTGCTGGCGTTCGGCATGCACTGGAGCAGCGAGAAGAAGGTGGCCGAAGGCTTGCCGCTGGCCGGCCAGACCTGGGTGCTGACCGGTACGCTGGAGCGCATGAGCCGCGACATTGCCAAGGACAAGCTGGAAAGCCTTGGGGCCAAGGTTGCCGGCTCGGTGTCTGGCAAGACCCATTGCGTGGTGGCTGGGCCTGGGGCAGGCTCGAAGCTGGCCAAGGCGGCCGAGTTGGGTGTGAAGGTGCTGGACGAAGATGCCTTTGTCACCTTCCTGGCCGGGCAGGGCATCACTGTCTAGAGCCCTGCGCGCGTCCCTCGTGTCGACAAGGGGCTGCAAAGCGGCCCCTGAATTTCAGCGTCACCACCTACATTGCCGTGGCCCCTTGGCGGCCTGACCGTGGCACAGTTCACCTGCCTGTCAGTCAAATACTTACTGCTGTCTGCCTCGGATATTTGAAAAGGCATGGTTTAACCGCTCTTGAATTGCTGCGTTTACGTAATTAGAGAGTGTGGATGCGTATTATCTGTTTGCGCGGCCCTTGCAAATCTATGGGTATCTGTCCTGGTATCCGCTTTCGCCAAAATTACCTGAAGCGTTGTTTTCTGAGTTTGGATTGTACATAGGGGGCTAGTGGCGATTCGCGCCAGGGCTGGGCTATATGGAATCTAGCTGTCGTGTCGGTCCTGGTAATTCTGCTAGTTGTGAGGTGCTTCAGCGCAGTGCTAACGTCCACTTGTGCTTTGATCCAAGGCGCTGTTTTTTCAATGCTAGGTGGGTGTGCTTATATGAATGCCAACACAAGTCAATTGTTTTCCTGGTGTGCTGGGCCTGAGAGGGTTGGGCAGTCTCCAGATGATAAGTTCTATTCATTTGAAACTATGTCCGGAAGTCTGAGCGCCGTCGACCTTGGCGAGGGGCTGGTATGGCGATTCGACAAGCCGTCTACACCATCAGACCCAGATGACTATCGTTGTGAGGCCAATGGAGTGGTGAGCAATGGGGCCAGGCATAATTTTTTTGATGGGGAGCGTTACACTTTTTCGTGGTCGAGCAAGTTCTCCTCCGTGGATAACGTAGCAGGCAGGCCTTTCGTCATTTTTCAATGGAAATCTTTCAGCGGTGGTCATCAGAACTACCCTTTTCTCCTGAGGGTGAATAATGGTCGGCTGGAACTTATCCATGCCACACCAGGTGATGATCCGACCAATGTCGAGAAAAAGTGGTTGTTCATATGGTCGACTCCTGTCCAGGCTGATGTTTGGCAGCGCATTCAACTGGCCGTCCAGCTTTCAACGGATCGGGAGCTAGGTTATTTGCTTTTGAATTTTAATGGCTACCCACAGGCCTTCGCCATTGATCAGGATGAGGCGCCAGACCCTGGGTACATCTTCAAGTGCCGTACCCTGGATACCACAGGCAATACGCCAAAATGGGGATTCTACAATCGTGGAGTTACGGAACATGCCTTGATTCACCAGGTCCGTGGTTTGAATGTCAGGCAGTCGTAAGATCACCACCGATTTGCTTTCAATCCCGGTAGCCGGTCTGTCGGAGCCGTAAAGGTGTGTGCGAACACCTCGGACAGGACAAGTCATTGAGAAATGATGATTTTTTCCAACCTAGAGGTTGTATCTGCGCCCAAGACCGGTACAATGGCGCCACTCGCTGCTCAGCGAGACATGTAGTGGTGGCCCCATCGGTCCCCCCGCATTGATTACCCGTTAACCTGGTCAGGCCCGGAAGGGAGCAGCCATAGCGGGAACATCGAGTGCCGGGGTGTGGCTGGTGGGGCCGCCTCCATTTCTGGGGTCGGAAAACCTCAATCTGTAACGAACGCCTTCGTTCTTGCCTGCTTTTCGCCCAATGCTCCCGCCGCCGACAGCTTCATCAGCTGCTGGAATTTCGGGCATGCCAGATGATCTTTCTCAGGGCATTGCGCGGCATGCCGCAACCCCTTGCTCATCGCCTGCAACCGCTTGATCCGCGCATCCAGCTCGTCCGCCTTGGCCATCAGCATCTGCCGGTCGACCTGCAGGTCCACCAGCATCGCCCCCACTTCATCCAGCGAAAACCCCGCAGCCTGCCCCAGGGCGATCAGCGCCAACCGGTCTGCCACATCGGCTGCAAACTGTCGACGCTGGCCGCGCCCGGCCAAGGACTTGAGCAAGCCTTTCTTCTCGTAGTAACGCAGTGTCGATGCAGGTACGCCAGTGCGTTTGGCGACGTCGGCAATGTCCATTTCGGGCCCTTGACTTGAAGTTGACTTCAACTTCTATGCTGCGCGGCATGGTAATGACCGTCAACCTTCGAGGGCTTGTTCAAATGACGTTTACTGCGATGTTTCTAGCTGCATTGCCGATTGGCATTGGTGCCACTGTAGTGATGGACCTGTGGGGGTTGCTGCTGAGGCGGTTAGGTATCGCAACGCTGAATTTCGCCATGGTCGGACGTTGGGCGGGGCACCTGCTAGGCGGGCGTGTTTCTCATCAGGCGATTGCCAAAGCGGAACCGGTGCAAAATGAGTTGGCGTGGGGATGGGTGATTCACTACGCCACCGGCGTGCTTTTCGCGATGCTGCTGGTTGTGATCGTAGGGGAGGGCTGGTTGCGGTCGCCTACTCTTTTACCTGCAGTAGTTGTGGGTGTGGGTACAGCCGTGGCGCCGCTGTGCTTCATGCAGCCAGCGATGGGGGCAGGGTTCTTTTCGTCCAGGACGCCGACGCCTGCGCGTAACTGCCTGAAGAGCCTGGCCACGCATTTTGTGTTTGGTGTGGGGTTGTTCTTGAGTGCGGGTTTACTTGCTTTGGTGTGACGGCAGGGAGTTGGGTCAGAGCGAGCGCAAAATCAGCATGCCTGCTAACAGCAGTACCCCTGTAGAGATTGCGCCGATGTAAAAAAGGAGCACACCCGTCCATGGCGAAGACGCTCGAAGGTTGCGCATTTCTTCGGCGAACGCTTCTGCTTCATTCAGTGCTGTTCTGGTGTGATCCTGGGCGGCGCGGTGCATTTGTTACTCCTTGTGGCTGGATTAATCGAAGCTCAGAGCTTGCTGGCCAGTGCCATTACGCCAACTATGGTCGTGACAACTGCTGAACCCGTTGCGATTGGGTACCAGAACGCCTCCTGCCGGAGCTTACGCGCTTCCGCTACAAATTTCTGTGCCTCGGCCCTTAACTTGCGGCCTTCATTTTGTAACTTCTCAAGTTCGAGATGTTCACGATCATCCTGATGCATCGGGCTGTCTATTCTGTTGCGGCGAAGGTGCTGGGGGGCGGGCTTGATTGTGTGCGGTTTGGTTCGGTCGCGAAACCGCCGTCTTCCAGTGAGTGTTGTAGTCCAATTGCGATCAAGATCGTCATGTATGTCACGTCGGAGTAATTTTAGACGGATCTGATATCAATCGAAGAAAGCTCCTACATGTCAGGTAGGTATAGCGAATTATCCTACGATCTCCGTCGACTCCCGTCTGATTGTCCCGGTCAACCTCGCCCACTAGGCTTTTTCGGTCGCTGTCAGTTCAGCGATCGGGTGTGGAAGCCTGGGTGGTTTGGCGGCTGTCGATATGACGGTTGTGCGTGGGAGGCCTTCGGGCCTGCCGGGTTTGCCATACCCCTGGTCTTCCACCCCGCGTACAACTGTCACCCTAAGTGTGGAAGCGAAAGGGTGCTATCAGCCCGGTATGGTGAACTCATGAAAAACTGGTCCCCGATCCGCCCCACGTCTTCGATCTTCCCCAAGGCAAATCCCTTTCCCGCGCGATCAGCGAAGGCATCGTCCCGATGGAGTTCGCGTTGATGAATGTTTCCCACTACCTGATGTTCGCCTACAGCGATAGCCGGCGGGCGCTTGAGCGTATTCAGGACGAAGAAACCAGGCAGTTATTGGAGCATGGGTTGCGGGCCATGCAGATTGCCTGGGGGCAGGCGGATGCTGTCAGCGTGGCGTTTGAACGTAAAGGCCGGTGACGTTGAGTTTGTGATAGAGATTGTGAATGTGCCGCACAATGCTGTGGGAGCGGGCATGCCCGCGAAGAATATAGCGCGGTGGATGGCACGGGCTTCGCCCGTGTTCGCGGGCAAGCCCGCTCCCACAGGGATCGCGCCAGCTTTTAGAAATTGAGCAAGACAGTTGCGCAAGCGGTCGCGAAATGAGCAGGGTCGTTAGTTGCGCTGGCTGTGTGCCGGCATTTTGCTGGGTATTTCGGGGCGGGCCACAGACATACTGTCCGGCTCGCCCGTCGCTTCATACCGCTGCAAAATCCGCTCTATCTCCCCCGACTGCTTCATCCTTACCAACGCCCGCAACAGCCCTTGTGTCGGTATCGCCGGATCGTTGCGCACCATGCACCCCAAATCCTGTTCGTCCAGCACCGCCAGCGCTTGCAATTGCTGCTCCGCTGGCAACCCTTGGTTGAACCACTGCAACGACAACTGGTTGCTCACCGCATGGCGGTACCGGCCGGCCTGCAGCTTTTGCAGCACCAGCAACTGGTTGCGGCTGTCCTCACGGTGCAGCTGGCCGTTGTCCAGCAGTGGTTGCAGGGTTGAATAGGTGTAGCCCAGCACCGTGCCGATCGCCTGGCGTGGCAGTTGCTCCGGGGGCATCGGGGTGCTGTCGCCGGGGCGGCCAACCAGTACGTCGCGCTGATGAATCAGCGGGATACTCCACACAAAATCCCTTGGACGGTCGTTGAGCCACTGGGTACTGACGTAGCAACGCACATCAATATCGCCGCTGCTCATGGCCTCCTCCAGGCGCAGGCGGGCCATGACGTGGAACTCGGGGCGAGCGCCCACTTGCCTGGCAACGGCTTGCATCAGGTCGTAAAGCAATCCCTCCACTGGCTGATCGCCTTCGATGCGTACCAGGGGCATGCTCCAGCTCTCGGCTACGGAGAAGCGCAGCACCGGCTGGTCAGCCAGGCTGTTTGTAGACCACAGCAGTAACAGGGCCAGCAGTCTTCGCAAAGGCAATCCTCCCTGGACAATGCGCCATTCCAAGCTTAGACGAGTTGCGCAGGGTGCAATTTTGCCCCCGCTCCGCTAGCATTAGCGATCTTCCGCTCGATCAGGCTACGATGGTTTTTCGATGAGTTATCAGGTTCTTGCACGAAAATGGCGTCCGCGCTCGTTCCGCGAAATGGTCGGCCAGACCCATGTGCTCAAGGCCTTGATCAATGCCTTGGACAACCAGCGCCTGCACCATGCCTACCTGTTCACCGGTACCCGCGGGGTGGGCAAGACGACCATCGCCCGTATTATCGCCAAGTGCCTGAACTGTGAAACCGGCATCACCTCCACGCCCTGTGGCACCTGTTCGGTGTGCCGGGAAATCGACGAAGGCCGTTTCGTCGACCTGATCGAGATCGACGCCGCCAGCCGTACCAAGGTAGAGGACACTCGCGAACTGCTCGATAACGTGCAGTACGCCCCTAGCCGTGGGCGCTTCAAGGTCTACCTGATCGACGAAGTGCACATGCTCTCGACCCACTCATTCAACGCCTTGCTCAAGACGCTGGAAGAGCCGCCGCCCTACGTCAAGTTCATCCTCGCCACCACCGACCCGCAGAAGCTGCCGGCCACCATCCTGTCGCGCTGCCTGCAGTTCTCGTTGAAGAACATGAGCCCGGAGCGGGTGGTGGAGCACCTCAGCCACGTACTGGCCGCCGAGAACGTGCCGTTCGAGGAAGATGCCCTGTGGCTGCTGGGGCGGGCGGCCGACGGCTCCATGCGTGATGCCATGAGCCTGACCGACCAGGCCATCGCCTTCGGTGAAGGCAAGGTACTGGCCGCCGATGTACGTGCCATGTTGGGTAGCCTCGACCATGGCCAGGTGTATGGGGTCTTGCAGGCACTGCTCGAAGGCGATGCCAGGGCTTTGCTGGAGGCCGTGCGTAATCTGGCCGAGCAAGGGCCGGACTGGTCGGGCGTTCTGGCCGAAATGCTCAATGTGCTGCACCGTGTAGCCATTGCCCAGGCGCTGCCCGAAGCGGTAGACAACGGCCAGGGTGATCGCGAGCGGGTATTGGCGCTGGCTTCGGCGCTGCCGGCCGAGGATGTGCAGTTCTATTATCAGATGGGCCTGATTGGCCGCCGTGATCTGCCCCTTGCGCCGGACCCGCGCGGTGGCTTCGAGATGGTGCTGCTGCGTATGCTGGCGTTCCGCCCGGCAGACACGGACGACGCACCGAAGCCGGTGCTAAAGCCAACGGGGATCAGCCAGGCCACAGCTGATCCTGCAGGGCAGGTGGCAGCTGCGGCGCCGGTCGCGCTTTCATCGCCTGTCGCGGCTGTGCCGGCGGAGCCTGTTGCGCAAGCCCCGCAGCTGGAGGTGCCAGCACCCGCGACGGCTGATCATGAGCCGGAGGCCGAGGCAGATGTTGAGCTGAAGGCCGAAGCCGAGGCCATCTCCGTACCTGAGCCGGTCGCCGAAGTGGTCGACCTGCCGTGGGAAGAGCCTGCCGTTGCACCCGCGCCGTTAGCGGCTGAACCTGCGCCTGAACCGGCACCTGCGCCCGAGCCTGTTGCCCCGGTGGCGCCCACACAGGCCGCCCCGGCACACGACGAGCCGCCTTTCGACCCGTCTGCCTACGCTGCCGTGGGGATGGAGCGCGACGATGAGCCGCCGCTTGACGAAGACTATTACGGTGGCGAAAGCGATCTGGCAGGTTTCAGCTACCTGGACGAATTGGCCGAACATGTTCAGGAAGACGTGTCCAAACCGGCTGCCGAACCGTTGCCGGCAGCCAAACCGGCCACCGGCCTGGCCTTGCAATGGCTGGAATTATTCCCACAGTTGCCTGTGTCCGGGATGACAGGCAACATCGCGGCAAACTGTACGCTGATTGCCGCGGATGGCGACGACTGGTTGCTGCACCTGGACCCGGGCCAGGGGGCGCTGTTCAACGCCACCCAGCAGCGGCGCCTGAACGAAGCGCTCAACCAGCACCTGGGGCGCACGCTGAACCTGCGCATCGAGCTGATCCTGCCCGAGCAGGAAACCCCGGCTCAGGCGGCAGCACGCAAGCGAGCCGAGCGCCAGCAGGACGCCGTCGCGTCGATCGAGCAGGATCCGTTGATCCAGCAGATGATCAAGTTGTTCGGCGCCAAGGTGCGGCAGGATACTATTGAGCCTGTAGAAGCCCTGGCTAGTCAGGGCCAGTAATGGATAACCATGCGGCCGGCCCGGTGCCGGGCCGCATCACATGACCCAATCGAGGTATACCCCATGATGAAAGGTGGCATGGCCGGCCTGATGAAGCAGGCCCAGCAGATGCAGGAAAAAATGCAGAAGATGCAGGAAGAACTGGCCAACGCCGAAGTCACCGGCCAGTCCGGTGGCGGTCTGGTGAGCGTGGTGATGACCGGTCGTCACGACGTCAAGCGCGTCAGCATCGACCAGAGCCTGATGTCGACTGATGAAGACGACAAGGAAGTACTGGAGGACCTCATTGCCGCTGCGCTGAACGACGCAGTGCGCAAGGTCGAGCAGAGCAGCCAGGAAAAGATGGGCGGCATGACCGCCGGCATGCAGCTGCCGCCGGGCTTCAAGATGCCGTTCTAAGGCATTGAGGTGCTCAAAAACGCCGCTGATATCAGCGGCGTTTTTTTTGCGTAGGTTTCAACCCAGACGCGGTCTGCTTTTTTATGTCGGGACAACTGTTTTGCTCGAACGTTGAAATTTTGCACGATCACTGTGGGAGCGGGCATGCCCGCGAACACGGGCGAAGCCCGTGCCATCCACTGTGCAGCCTGCTTCGCGGGCATGCCCGCTCCCACAGTGATCACACTAGCTTTCCAGTTTTGTGCAAGGCAGT
>NZ_JBICKH010000037.1:0-23957 GCF_043103905.1 Pseudomonas sp. yb_2
CTATGCCCGCACCATCCTGGCGTTGCACGATGATGCCCGCGCAAGCCTTGGAGCAGGGCGGCGGGTGTCAGGCACGGTGTACGTGGGGTTGAGCGAGGAAATGGTGAAAGCCCCGATCATCGACTGCATGCGTCGTTTTTCGGTGGCACATCCCGATGCAGAGGTGTCCCTGACCGTCGGCCTGACTGGGGAGTTGCTCTCGCTCGTCCACTCGGGTGGGCTGGATATCGTATTGGGCAGCCGCTGCAGCGATGAAGAACGGGGCGAGGTGCTTTGGTCCGAGCCATTGGTGTGGGCGAGAGGGCCGATTGCGCTGGGCAGCGATGAGGTCACCACGCCTGTGCCCTTGGCGGTATTTTCTGATCAATGCCCTTATCGGGCCGCAGCTATCGAGGCCTTGGTACGCGCCGGGCGGCAATGGCGCATCGTTTGCCAGAGCCCAAGTGTCGGCGGGCTGATGACCGCCGTAAGTGGCGGGCTTGGGGTAACGCCTGTCACGCGATCGTCTGCTCTGGCTGCCGGCCTGGTGGAGGTGTCGACGTTGCCAGCCTTGCCTCAAGCGCAGTTCGTGCTGACGTCGGCGGCGACACCGAAGCGCTCGGCTGCCCTGCTGCTGGCGCAATTACGCCAATGTGTCGCGAAGGGAGAGCTTTGATCCGGCCTTTATCCACAGGCAAAAAAAACCGGCGTACGAGACGCCGGTTGTGCAAATGCCAGAAAAGCCCTTACAGCCCTTCGAGCATTGCCTTGTTACGCACTGCGCCTTTGTCGGCACTGGTGGCCAGCAGGGCATAGGCCTTGAGCGCGGTGGTTACCTTGCGTGGACGGACCTCGGCTGGCTTCCAGCCCTTCTTGTCCTGCTCGACACGGCGTTGCGCCAGCTCTTCATCGCTGACCAGCAGGTTGATCGAGCGGTTAGGGATGTCGATCAGTACCTTGTCGCCGTCGCGCACCAGGCCGATGGCGCCGCCCGCCGCGGCCTCTGGCGAGGCGTGGCCGATCGACAGGCCCGAGGTACCGCCCGAGAAGCGACCGTCGGTGAGCAGGGCGCAGGCCTTGCCCAGGCCTTTGGACTTGAGGTACGAGGTCGGGTACAGCATCTCTTGCATGCCCGGGCCGCCTTTCGGGCCTTCGTAGCGGATGATGACGATGTCGCCGGCTTTCACCTCGTCGGCGAGGATGCCGCGCACGGCGCTGTCCTGGCTTTCGAAGATCTTCGCGGTGCCCTCGAACACGTGGATCGATTCGTCGACACCGGCGGTTTTGACCACGCAGCCATCCAGTGCGATGTTGCCGTACAGCACGGCCAGGCCGCCCTCTTGCGAGTAGGCGTGTTCAAAGCTGCGGATACAGCCGTTTTCACGGTCGTCGTCGAGGGTTTCCCAACGGGTCGACTGGCTGAATGCGGTCTGGGTCGGGATACCGGCAGGGCCAGCCTTGAAGAAGGTGTGCACAGCTTCGTCATCGGTCTGGGTGATGTCCCATTTGGCGATGGCTTCTTCCATGCTGCGGCTGTGCACGGTCGGCAGGTCGGTGTGCAGCAGGCCGCCACGGGCCAGCGAACCGAGGATGCTGAAGATGCCGCCGGCGCGGTGGACGTCTTCCATGTGGTACTTCTGGATGTTCGGCGCCACTTTGCACAGCTGCGGCACTTTGCGTGACAGGCGGTCGATGTCGCGCAGGTCGAACGCCACTTCGCCTTCCTGTGCTGCTGCCAGCAGGTGCAGGATGGTGTTGGTCGAGCCGCCCATGGCGATGTCCAGCATCATGGCGTTTTCGAACGCTTTGAAGTTGGCGATGCTGCGTGGCAGGACCGACTCGTCATTCTCGCCGTAGTAGCGCTTGCACAGCTCGACGATGGTACGGCCGGCCGTGAGGAACAGCTGCTCGCGGTCGGAGTGGGTGGCCAGGGTCGAACCGTTGCCCGGCAGGGCCAGGCCCAGGGCTTCGGTCAGGCAGTTCATCGAGTTGGCGGTGAACATGCCGGAGCACGAACCACAGGTCGGGCAGGCGCTGCGCTCGTATTCGGCGACTTTCTCGTCGGAGGCCGTGGAGTCGGCCGCGATGACCATGGCATCGACCAGGTCCAGGCCGTGGCTGGCCAGCTTGGTCTTGCCGGCTTCCATCGGGCCGCCGGAAACGAAGATCACCGGGATGTTCAGGCGCAGGGCGGCCATCAGCATGCCGGGGGTGATCTTGTCGCAGTTGGAGATACAGACGATGGCGTCGGCGCAGTGCGCATTGACCATGTATTCCACGGCGTCGGCAATGATTTCGCGGCTTGGCAGCGAGTACAGCATGCCGTCGTGGCCCATGGCGATGCCGTCATCGACCGCGATGGTGTTGAATTCCTTGGCCACGCCACCGGCGCGTTCGATTTCGCGAGCCACCAGCTGGCCCAGGTCCTTCAGGTGCACATGGCCCGGGACGAACTGGGTGAACGAGTTGGCGATGGCGATGATCGGTTTCTTGAAGTCTTCGTCCTTCATCCCGGTGGCGCGCCACAGGGCACGGGCGCCGGCCATGTTGCGGCCTTGGGTGGAAGTCTTGGAACGATAATCAGGCATGAAACACTCCTGGCGGCTTAATCAGGTCACAAATAGGGGAGTGAGCTTCTCTTGTCCTTTGCGCCGCAGGCCGGTTGCCACTGGCACGGATGGGGCCAAGACCGCGCGGGATCGCCGCGTGCTTGACCAGAGCTCATAAACCCGCCGGGGATGACTGGCGATGAATAGGCCGATTCTACACCGCTGGCGCGGTGAGGGAATGCAGATGTGGATGGTTGGCGGGGGGATTGCGGCAGGAAAGGGCCGCTGGGCGGCCCTTTTTGGCAGATATCAGCTGTTTGGCAGTAACCGGCAGGTGATGCTTTTGATGTAGCGGGTTTCGGCGATGGCCGGGTGTACCGGGTGATCCGGGCCCTGACCGCCTCGCTCGAGCAGCTGCATGTTGCGGTCCAGGTGGCGGGCACTGGTCAGCAGGATGTTGTTCAGGTCGTCCTCGGGCAGGTGCATCGAGCACGAGGCGCTGACGAGGATGCCGTCTTTGTTCAACATGCGCATGGCCTGTTCGTTCAGGCGGCGGTAGGCCGCTTCGCCGTTTTTCAGGTCCTTCTTGCGCTTGATGAAGGCAGGTGGGTCGGCAATGATCACGTCGAAGCGTTCTTCGGCCGCCTTGAGCTCTCGCAGGGCTTCGAACACGTCGCCTTCGATGCAGGTCAGCTTCTCGCTGATGCCGTTCAGTGCAGCGTTACGCTCCACGCCGTCCAGGGCAAAGCCCGAGGCATCGACGCAGAACACTTCGCTGGCGCCGAAGGCACCGGCCTGCACGCCCCAGCCGCCGATGTAGCTGAACAGGTCGAGTACACGCTTGCCCTTCACGTACGGTGCCAGGCGGGCGCGGTTCATGCGGTGGTCGTAGAACCAGCCCGTCTTCTGGCCTTCGCGCACCGGAGCTTCGAACTTGACGCCGTTCTCTTCCAGCGGCACCCAGTCCGGCACTTCGCCGTAGACGGTCTCGACATAGCGCTGCAGGCCTTCGGCGTCGCGCGCGGCCGAATCGTTCTTGAACAGGATGCCGCTGGGCTTGAGCACCTGCACCAGTGCGGCGATCACGTCATCCTTGTGCGCTTCCATGGTGGCCGAGGCCAACTGCACCACGAGGATATCGAAGAAACGGTCGACCACCAGGCCTGGGAGCAGGTCGGAGTCACCGTAGACCAGGCGGTAGCACGGCTGCTCGAACAGGCGCTCGCGCAGCGACAGGGCGACGTTCAGGCGGTGTACCAGCAGCGACTTGTCCAGCGGCAGCTTGATGTCGCGTGACAGCAGGCGGGCGCAGATCAGGTTGTTCGGACTCAGCGCGACGATGCCCAGCGGCTTGCCGTTGGCTGCCTCGAGAATGGCCTGCTGGCCCGCCTGGAAGCCTTGCAAAGGGGTCGCGCTGACATCGACTTCGTTGCTGTAGACCCACAGGTGGCCGGCGCGCAGGCGGCGGTCGGCATTGGCTTTGAGGCGAAGGCTGGGCAGGGACATGACGTCGCTCCGGGAAAAAGAGCGGGATTATAGCGTGTCTGCTGTGCTTTCGCCTTTAGAGGTGTGGTAACTGGGAGCGCTTAGAGGGTTAAAATGCCGCGTCCTAAACGAGTGTGCACGTATGTCCCAAGAACTCAGCGCCGAACAGATCCAGCAAGCCTTGCAAGGCATCACCATCCCGCCTCAACCGCAGATCATGGTCGATCTGCAGTTCGAGCAGTACATGCCTGACCCAGACCTGGAAACCATCGCCAAGCTGATTTCCCAGGACCCGGGCCTCTCTGGCGCCTTGCTCAAGCTGGTCAACTCTCCGCACTTCGGCTTGTCGAACAAGATCGGTTCGATCCAGCGTGCGGTGAACCTGCTGGGTAGCCGTTCGATCATCAACCTGATCAACGCCCAGTCGATCAAGGGCGAGATGAGTGACGAGACCATCGTTACCCTCAACCGCTTCTGGGATACCGCCCAGGACGTCGCGATGACCTGCCTGACGCTGGCCAAGCGTACCGGCATACAGGCGGCGGACGAGGCCTATACCCTTGGCCTCTTCCATGACTGTGGCGTGCCGTTGATGCTCAAGCGCTTCCCCGATTACATGGACGTGCTGGAAGAGGCATACGCCAAGGCCGACGAAGAAACACGCGTGGTCGATACCGAAAACCGCACGTTCAACACCAACCATTCAGTGGTCGGCTACTTCACAGCCAAATCCTGGCGCTTGCCCGAGCACCTCAGTGCGGCCATCGCCAACCACCACAATGCCTTGGCCGTGTTCCGCGACGATACCTCGCGCAATACCCAGAGCCAGCTGAAAAACCTGCTGGCGGTGCTGAAGATGGCTGAGCATATCTGCGCGTCCTACCGGGTGCTGGGCAACCAGGCGGTGGACCACGAATGGAATGTGGTGGGCCCCTTGGTGCTCGATTACATTGGATTGTCGGAATACGATTTCGAAAACCTCAAGCAGAACATTCGCGAGTTGGGCGGACACTGACACATGCCGGAATTGCCAGAAGTAGAAACCACCCGACGCGGTATTGCGCCACACCTGGAAGGCCAGCGGGTCAGCCGTGTGGTGGTTCGCGACCGGCGGCTGCGCTGGCCGATCCCGGAAGACCTCGATGTGCGCCTGTCGGGGCAGCGCATCGTCAGCGTGGAGCGACGCGCCAAGTACCTGTTGATCAATGCCGAAGTGGGTACGCTGATCAGCCACTTGGGCATGTCGGGCAACCTGCGGCTGGTCGAGCTGGGCTTGCCGGCGGCCAAGCATGAGCATGTCGACATTGAGCTGGAGTCCGGGCTGATGCTGCGCTACACCGACCCTCGCCGCTTTGGTGCCATGCTGTGGAGCCTGGACCCTCTGAACCATGAGTTACTGCTGCGCCTGGGGCCTGAGCCGCTGACGGACCTGTTCGATGGTGAACGGCTGTTCCAGCTGTCCCGCGGGCGGTCGATGGCGGTCAAGCCGTTCATCATGGACAACGCGGTGGTGGTAGGGGTGGGCAACATCTACGCCACCGAGGCGTTGTTTGCCGCCGGTATCGACCCACGCCGAGAGGCGGGCGGGATTTCCCGGGCGCGCTACCTGAAACTGGCGATCGAGATCAAACGGGTGCTGGCGGCGGCCATCGAGCAGGGCGGTACCACCCTGCGCGACTTTATCGGTGGCGACGGGCAGCCGGGGTACTTCCAGCAGGAACTGTTTGTGTACGGGCGTGGCGGGCAGCCGTGCAAGGTATGCGGCACTGAGTTGCGCGAAGTGAAGCTGGGGCAGAGGGCGAGCGTGTACTGCCCGCGCTGCCAACGATGAAACGTTCGCTGCGAACCTGTTGAAGCGAAACCTGAACTGTGGGAGCAGGCATGCCCGCTCTCACAGGGACCGTGCAGGGAAGGGCAATGATCAGCCCTTGCCAGTGATCCGGCGATACTTGGCCATCAGCTGTTCTTCGGTTTCCGGGTGCGCTTCATCCAGCGGGATGCAGTCGACCGGGCAGACCTGCTGGCACTGCGGCTCATCGTAATGGCCTACGCACTGGGTGCACAGGTTAGGGTCGATCACGTAGATCTCTTCGCCTTGGGAGATAGCCTCGTTCGGGCACTCGGGTTCGCAGACGTCGCAATTGATGCAATCGTCGGTGATGATCAGGGACATGGGGACTCCGGCCGGGGCTCACAGCCCGGGCATGTTCAACGCAATGGGCACAATTGTGCCGCATTCGCGCCCGCAGTGCACGCGGGCGCGACAATCAGGCGTCAGGCTTGCTTCTTGAAGCGTTCAGTCAGTGCGTCGGCCACCACCGGGTGGACGAACTTGCTGATATCACCGCCCAGCGCTGCAATCTCCCGGACCAGGGTCGAGGAAATGAACGAATAACGCTCCGACGGCGTCAGGAACAGGCTCTCGACATCAGGGGCCAGTTGCCGGTTCATGTTCGCCAGCTGGAACTCGTACTCGAAGTCGGACACCGCACGCAGGCCACGCAGGAAGACGTTGGCGCCCTGTTCCTTGGCGAAATGCGCCAACAGGGAAGAGAAGCCGATGACTTCGACATTGGGCAGGTGCTTGGTGACCTCACGGGCGAGCTCAACCCGTTGTTCCAGGGGGAACAACGGGTTTTTCTTGGGGCTGGCCGCCACCGCGATGATCACGTGGTCGAATAGCCGCGAAGCGCGCTCGACCAGATCGCCATGGCCTTTGGTAATGGGGTCGAAAGTACCCGGGTACAACACTCGGTTCATCGCGTCATCCTGGCTGGAGTGCGTTGGGGAGTCGGATGGTAGCGCAGCGACGGCGCCCCGGCCAAGTCATGCGGCCGACTGATGGCACTATAGACAGGGGCCAGGTTCGTTGTCATGCGCTGTGTGCCAGGCGGCTGACCAGTGCTTCGCTGAGCCTGGCGCTGATGGCATACACCGACAATTGCGGGTTGGCGCCGATGCTGGTGGGGAACAGTGAACCGTCGTGAATCGACAGGTTTTCCAGCTGGTGATGGCGGCCCAGGCTGTCGCACACCGCGTCGCGCGGGTCTTCGCCGAGGGCGCAGCCGCCCATCACATGGGCGCTGCCCAAGCGCGTGCGGAAGGGCTCCAGGCGCAGTTTGTCGATCATGGTCAGGGCCTGTTCCAGGCTAGAGGCGGCGCTGGCGTCGCTATGCACCGGGGTTACCTGGGTGGCGCCAGCGGCAAACTGAACGTGTGCCATGCTGCGGTAGGCGCGCCGCAAGCCGTCACGCAGGTAGTCGGTGACCGGGTAATCGAGCACAGGTGAACCATCGCTGCGTAGTTCCACGGCCCCGCCCTGGCTTTCGGGGTGAAAACCATCGCGTAGCAGCGCCAGCATCACATGGGTATGGGGCAGCTCGGCCATGCGCTGGGCACTCTCGTGGCCGTGCCCGCCCAGCAGGGTGCTGGCCAGGGCCGGGTGCAGTGGCGGCACTTCCAGCTTGTAGCCAACCGGACCGTCTGCGCCGTCTTGCCACTGAAAGTGATCGCTGTAAATCGACTGCGGGGCGCCATGGTAGGGGTCGATACGCTCGCTGAAGCGTGCCGCACTGAAGTTGACCAGGTGCAGGAAGGTTCGCTTGCCCAGGCGACCATGCGGGTCGGGCGCGGCAGAGCGCAGCAGCAGGGCCGGGCTGTTGATACCGCCACCGGCCAGGAGGTAATGGCGTGCCTGCACGCTGACCTGCCTGCCGGTAGGGTGTATGCCCTGGGCGTCCAGGGCCTGGCATGTCAGGCTCTGAATGCGTTCGCCGTTGTGAGCGAAGCGCTCGGCCCGCGCCAGATACAGCAGTTCGCCGCCTTGCTCGAGGGTGGCAGGTATACGGGTCACCAGCATCGATTGTTTGGCATTCACCGGGCAGCCCATGCCGCAGTAGCCCAGGTTCCAGCAGCCGCGCACATTGCGCGGGATCACCCCCCAGCGGTAACCCAGCTGTTCGCAGCCCCGGCGCAGCACATCGTTGTTGGCATTCGGCGGCAAGGCCCAAGTGCTGATGCCCAGTTCCTGCTCCATGCGCTCGAACCAGGGGCGCAGTTCATCCTCGCCCAAACCGTTCACGCCATGGACCGAGGCCCAGTGCGCCAGGGTTTGCGGCGGGGTACGAAAGCTCGAGGTCCAGTTCACCAGCGTGGTGCCGCCCACGGCGCGGCCCTGCAGGATGGTAATGGCGCCATCCTTGCTCATGCGCCCCAGCCCTTCCTGGTACAGGCTGGCGTAGGCTTCGCTCTCCAGCAGGTGGAAATCGCTGCTAGTCTTCAGTGGGCCTTCTTCGATCAGCAGTACCTTGAAACCGGCAGCGCTGAGCATCTGCGCACTGGTGGCGCCGCCGGCACCACTGCCGATCACGGCAATGTCGGCCTCCAGAAACAGGTCGTGCTCCAGGCGCGAGGCGTCGTGGGTGATCCAGCCGCGTTCGAGGCCTTGGCGAAACGGGTCGGGGACAGGCATTGGCGATGCTCTTGTTGTTTTCAGATTTTCGGTGGGCCCGGGTAACCGCAGCCTGCCCAGGATTCGGGGCGTTCGTACCAGGCCATTTGCAGCAGTTGCAGCAACGACGCGTGCCCCATGCGTAGCAGGTTCAGCGAGCTGTCCTGCCAGCGTTGCAGGAACGCCGTGACCTGCGTGGCGCCAGCTTGGCCCCAGCTGCCCCAGACGCCGGTCAGCGGGCCGCGAGTCAGCGGCAGGCTGAGCACGTCGAACAATTGCCGGGTGAGCTTGAGCATTTCCGGCGATAACGCCGCCAGCTTGTTGTCGAGGCTGCGCAACACCGGCGCATCGGTGGCCTGTGTACCGGCCAGGACCACCGGGATCAGCGCACGCAGCAGGGGCAGGTCGTCGTCACGGAGTACCTGATAGCCGGTCGCGGCGGTTTGCGCGCTGCACCCCACCAGGCTGGCGCCAGCCAGAAAAGCACTGGCGCCGAGGCTGAAGCGCAGCAGTTCGCGGCGGTGCATGGCGCGGCCCTCAGCGGATGAACAATTTGTAGACCAGGCGCTGCAAGGCTTTGCCATAAGGCGGGTAAATCAGCCGTGCGGCGTTGAAACGTTGCTTGGCAAGTACCGCCTTGGCCTTGCTGAAGGTCAGGAAACCGTCGTGACCATGGTAGTGGCCCATGCCTGAAGGGCCGATGCCACCGAAGGGCAGATCGTCCTGGGCGACATGCAGCAAGGTGTCGTTCAGGCACACACCACCGGAGTGGGTGTGACGCAGCACATGCTCCTGGGTGCGGCGGTCATAGCCAAAGAAGTACAGCGCCAATGGGCGCGGGCGCTGGTTGATGTAGGCCAAGGCCTGGTCGATGCCGTCATAAGGCACTAGCGGTAGTAGCGGGCCGAAGATTTCGTCCTGCATCACCTGCATGCTGTCGTTCACGTCCAGCAGCAAGTGTGGCGGCATGCGCCGGCCCTGAGGGGCTTCGCCTGGGTACAAGTCGAGTACTTGCGCGCCTTTGGCGCGGGCATCGTCCAGCAGGTGCTGCAAGCGCTGCAACTGGCGCGGGTTGATGATGGCGGTGTAGTCGGGGTTGTCGGCGATGCGCGGGTACAGTCGGTGCACGGCGCGCTGGTAGGCGTCGCTGAAGGCGGGCAGCCGTTCGCGCGGCACCAGTACGTAGTCGGGGGCGACGCAGGTCTGGCCGGCGTTGAGGGTCTTGCCGAAGGCGATGCGCTCGGCGGCGCTGTCCAGCGGCACATCGGCAGAAACAATAGCGGGGGACTTGCCACCCAGCTCCAGGGTGACCGGGGTCAGGTTGTGTGCGGCAGCCTGCATCACCTGGCGGCCCACGCTGGTGGCACCGGTGAACAGCAGGTGGTCGAAGGGCAGGCGGGCGAAGGCCTGGCCCACCTCGACCTCACCGAGCACAACGCTGACCAGGTCTGTGGGGAACACGCGCTCGAGCAGTTGCTGCAGGGCCAGGCCCGTCGCTGGCGTGGCCTCGCTAAGCTTGAGCATGACCCGGTTGCCGGCGGCCAGGGCGCAGGTCAACGGGCCGATGGCGAGGAACAGCGGGTAGTTCCACGGTACGATGATGCCGACCACGCCCAAGGGTTGATAGCGCACCTGTGCGCTGGCCGGCTGGAACGCCAGGCCGACGCGGCGTCGGCTGCTGCGCATCCAGCGTTGCAAGTGCTTTTCGGCGTGGCGCAGGCCCTGTACTGACGGTAGCAGCTCGGCCAGCAAGGTCTCGTCCGCACTGCGCCCGGCAAAATCCTGGCTGATGGCGTCGATCAGTTCTGCCTGGCTGCTCAGCAAGGCTTCACGCAGGCTTTTCAGCCACTGCCGCCGCTGCGCCAACGGTGGCAGCGGGTTACCGGCAAAGGCCAGGCGTTGGGCCGCGAACGCCGTCGCGAGGTCGAGGTCGGATTGCACAGAGGGCAAGGCACTGGACGAGTTCATGGCGGTGTCGAGTCCGGGCAGGGGTTGCCTAGAGCCTATACTCTAATTTGTACCATGGTGCGAATTTTTACAGGCCGTTCAACGGTGCATTCCACCTGTAATAAGCCGTAAGATAAACCTTTGATGAAGGCCCGCAGACTGGGAGCTGAGCATGGCCCCGCGCATGAAGACCCGAGAGCGCATCGTGCAGAACAGCCTGGAGCTGTTCAACCAGCAGGGCGAACGCAGCGTCAGTACCAACCACATCGCCGCGCACATGGAAATCTCGCCCGGCAACCTGTATTACCACTTCCCCAACAAGCAGGCGATCATTGCCCTCTTGTTCAGCCAGTACGAAGCGCTGGTGGACAGTTTTCTGCGCCCGCCGCAGGGCCGCGCGGCAACCGTGGAAGACAAGCGCTTCTACCTCAAGGCCTTGCTGGCGGCGATGTGGAACTACCGCTTCCTGCACCGTGACCTGGAGCATCTGCTGGACAGCGATGCCGAACTGGCCGCCCGTTACCGGCGTTTTTCCGAGCGCTGCCTGCGCCAGGGCCAGGCGATCTACCGCGGCTTCGTCGAGGCTGGCATCCTGGCCATGGTGCCGGCGCAGATCGAGTCACTGACCATCAACGCCTGGATCGTGCTGACATCATGGGTACGTTTTCTCAGCACCACGCGTGAACATTCTGCGCACTTGGGTGAAGAAGCCTTCAAGCGCGGCGTCTATCAGGTGCTGGTGCTGGAGCTCGGTTTCGTCACCGACAATGCCCGTACTGCCGTAGAAGCGCTGTGTCAGGAATTCCATGTACCGTTCAACCAGGCCCTGGAGCTCTAGCCCAGGGCTCTTGTGCCATCGATCAGGAGATTGTCATGCCCCTTGCGCAATTGATCACCCCGCAGCAGTTGGCCGAGCGTCTGGGCTCGCCCAAGTTGGTGATCCTCGACTGCCGCTTTGCCCTCGAGGATGTGGACTATGGCCAGCGCAGCTATGCCCTGGGGCATATTGAGGGGGCGCATTTTGCCGACCTGGACCGGGATCTCAGCGGTCCGGTGAGCAAGGGGCGCACCGGGCGCCACCCATTGCCCGATCCGCAGCGGCTGGTCGAGCGCCTGCGAGAGTGGGGCCTGAACAACGACAGCGAGGTGGTGCTGTACGACGACGGCCCCGGCGCCTTTGCCGCCCGCGCCTGGTGGCTACTGGTCTGGCTGGGCAAGCGCAGTGGTGTGGCGATTCTCGACGGTGGCCTGAAGGCCTGGCACGCAGCGAGCCTGCCGTTGAGCCTGGACCCTCCACCCAAACGTGAGGGCACTTTCAGTGGTGAACCTGACGCGAAGCTGCTGATCGATGCCGACCATCTGGGCAAGCGCCTTGGTAGTGCAGACCTGACCTTGATCGATGCGCGTGCCTTGCCGCGTTTTCGTGGTGAAGTGGAACCGATCGACCCGGTGGCGGGGCATATTCCCGGTGCCCAGTGTGCGGCGTTTACCGACAACCTGGGGGATGACGGGCGTTTTCTGCCGGCGGATGAGCTAAAGCAGCGTTTTGCCGAAAAGCTGGCTGGACGGGCGCCGGAGCAGTTGGTGTCTTATTGTGGGTCTGGGGTAACCGCTTGCCATAACCTGTTTGCGCTGGCGCTGGCGGGGTACCCGCTGGGCAAGCTGTATGCGGGGTCGTGGAGTGAGTGGATCAACAACCCGCAGCATGCGGTGGCCACCGGCGAGTAAGCAGACCGGGTTGAACCCCCGCGGTGGGTGGCACCGGCAATGCCGGTGTTCGCGGGCATGCCCGCTCCCACAGGGGGCGCGCAGCCTTTACCAATTCGCGGGCTAGCTACCGTCCACCAGCCACTGCGGAATCCGTCGTTCCAGGTAGTACCCCGGATTTCGCAGGCTGCCATCGACAAATCCCACATGCCCACCGCGGTCATGCAGTTCGAAGCGGGTTTGTGGTGACAGTTCACGGGCCGTCGGCAGGCTGTGGCTGGACACGAAGGGGTCATCGCTGGAATGGATGATCAGCGTTGGCGTGCGGTTCTGGCCAAGGAAGAAGTGGCTGGATGAGCGGCGATAGTAGTCGTGCGCATCGCGAAAGCCATTGAGCGGTGCAGTGACTTTACCGTCGAAGTCCCAGAATGTGCGCAAATTGGTGAGTTGGCCCAGGCGTTCCAGTGTCGCCAGCTGTTCATGCTGGCCCCGGGCGTGGAAGTGCCGCTGCTTGAGCTGAACATACGCCAGCATCTCGCGCATGAAATGCGCCTGATACACCTTGGAGAACCCTTGGCCGATACGGTCGGCACAGTGGTCCAGGCGAAAGGGCACCGAAACTGCAGCCGCTGCCTCCAGTTGGCTGGCGACGCCGCTCTCTCCCAGGTATTTCAACAGTACATTGCCACCCAGCGAATAACCCACTGCATACAGCGGCGCCAGCGGGCGCTGGGCGCGAAGATGGCTGACAATTTCCGCCAGGTCTTCGCTGGCGCCAGAATGGTAGCTGCGCGGCAAAAGGTTGGGCTCGCCTGAACAACCCCGCCAGTTCACGGCCACACTGGCCCAGCCGCGATCTTGCAGCGCTTGCTGCAAGCCTTTCACGTAGGGCGAGTGAGACGAGCCGGTCAGCCCATGCAGCACAATGACCAGTGGCGCATGGGGTTGGTGCGGGCCGTGCCAGTCCAGGTCGATGAAGTCGCCGTCGGCCAGCCACAACCGCTCTCGGTCACGCTGCAGCTCAGGCAGCTTGCGCCAGAGCGGCCCCCACAGGGTCTGCAGGTGGGGATTGGACAGGCCGATGGCCGGACGGAATGTGGCGTTGTGGCTGGGCATGCTGGGTGGCTCATGATGTGCCCTGCTAGCTTGCCATGAAACAGCGCCACAGTACCTGCGCTATTGGTCGGGGGCTGGCAGCGGCTGTTGCTGAACGCCTGGTCCGACACTGACAAGTACCTTGTGGCTCAGGGCCAGCCGGCGCTGCATGACGGCTCGGACATCTGCCGGGGTAAGTTCGGCAATACGGGCGCTGTACGTGTCGAGATGATCGGCAGGTTGCCGCTGATGGGTTACTTCCGTCAGCAGTGTTGCGAGTTGCCTGTTCTGCGCGATCCCTCGCAGCAACTGCCCTTCCAGCTGTTTGCGTGCCAGTTGCAGCTCCAGCTGGGTGGGCCCTTCGTCGATGAACGCCTGCAGCAGGGTTTCTACCAGTGCCTGCGTGCCCTGCACATGCTGGGGCGCAACCTCCCATTCCACGGTGAACAGGCCGCCTGCACTCAATGGCAATACATGCGTGTGCACGCCGTAGGTCAGGCCGCGTCGTTGGCGCAACTCCACCATCAAGCGCGACTCGAGGCCCTCTCCCAGAACAGCGCTTGCCAAGGCCAGGGCCAGAAACTCCGGATCGTTGGCGGGTACGTTCATTGGCAGTGCCAGCAGGATCGCACTGCTGGCGCCAGCCTGCTCGACGGCTATCGTCGCGCTGGGAGCTGATGGGGCCGCCGGTAGTTCAGTGGCCGACCAGCCTTGCGGCAGGGCCTGGCTGATCTGTTGTGAGATGGCTTGGGCTTGTCCAGGCGAAAGGTCGCCTACCACGACCATCTCAAGGTTGCTGGCGCTGTAGGCGCGTTGGTGGAATGCCCGCAAGTCCTCAGGGGTAATGGCCTCGATACCTTGAGCGGTGCTGCCCAGAGGGTTGCCGTAAGGATGCCCGTTGAACAGGTGGCGGAAGACTTCGCTACGTGCTCTGAGGATGGGTAGCCGCTCGCGCGATGCATGGTTTTGCAGCAACTGGCGCTTGATCTTGGTCAGGGCCATTGGGTGGAAGGCTGGGTGGGCCACGAGGTCGGTGAACACCGCCAAGGCCGGGTCGAGCAGAGAAGGGGGGCTAAGGCTGCGAAGGCGCAGCGTCGCATGTTCCAGACGTACTTGTTTTTCCATGACCGCGCCCAGGCGCTCCAGGTGCTCAGCCTGCTGGGCAGCCGTGTAGGCTTGGCTACCCTCATCGAGCATGGAGAGCGTCAAGGCTGCCAGGCCAGGGTACAGAGTGTCCTGCGTGGTGCCGGCCTTGAACCGTAGTATCACGTCAACAATTGGCAGTTCCCGTGCTTCAACGAATTTGACGTCCGTGCCCGCAGTCGTCTTCCACACTTGAACCTGTGTATGGATGGTTTCGAACTGATCCAGGTCAAGTCCCTTGGCAGAGAGCAGCCCGCCGTAGAGGTTGTTGGCTCCGGCAGGCTGTTGCAGGGTCGTTGAGTCAGTCATGAGCGCTTTCCTTGTGGTGCGTGAACGTGAAGGCTGCACGGGAATGGGTGAGGAATTCATAGGCAGCCAGGCCTACCTGCTCGGCTGTCACGGTCTCGATGGCCTGTTGTTCTTCCTCGAGCGAAATAACCGGCAAGCCACAGGCGGCCTGTTTACCCATGGTTTGGGCCTCCTCGGCAATGTCGTCCCGTTCGAACAGCAGCCTGGCCAGCAGACGAGCCTTGGCACGTTGCAGGTGTTCCTTGGCTGGCGCCGACTGGCGAAACGCTTCGATCTCCTGCACCAGTCGTTCGGCGGCGGTCTGCGGGGTTACGTGTGGGCTGCAGAACGCGTAAAGGGTCAGCAAGCTGTCACCGCGCTGCCAGGGTTCATAGGTCGCTTTGATGTATTGCAGGATTGGTTCGTCCAGCAGCAGCCTGCGCTGGAGGATGCTGCTGTAGCCGTTGGCAAGCAGATCGGGAAGCAGACGCAGCGCGTAGGCCTGCCTGGCAGACTGCGCGGTACGCTGGCTGGGTAGTTTGAAGCTTATGATCACGCCGTTGTGCAAGCCTGGCAGGCGCAGCGTCTGAAAACGCCGGCCCTGGGAGGAGGGCCCTGTGGGTAAGGGCCGCATCGGCAAGCGATGGGCGGGGATCGCCGCAAAGTGGCGCGTCAC
The DNA here is from genome assembly GCF_043103905.1 of Pseudomonas sp. yb_2. NCBI lineage: Bacteria > Pseudomonadati > Pseudomonadota > Gammaproteobacteria > Pseudomonadales > Pseudomonadaceae > Pseudomonas > Pseudomonas sp. yb_2. Next base: position 15,320 of record NZ_JBICKH010000037.1, read on the forward strand.
CAAGGTTTGTAGTTGTAGCAGGCTGATGTCGCCGGCCACGGCGAGGGTGGCATTGTTGGGGTGGTACCAGGTCTTGTACCAGGTACGCGCTGCGGCTGGAGTGAGGCTCTCCAGATCTGACATGTGGCCAATGACAGGCGTGCCATGGCCACTATTGCCGTAAGCCAGCAAGTCGTGATGCTCCAGCGCCAATGCCCAAGGGTTGTTGTCCACTGCCTCGCGTCGCTCAGCCATGACCACTGCCAGTTCCCGAGCAAAGGGCGTATCGCCGAGGGTGGCACTGGCCATGACATCAGCCATGGCCTCCAGGGCAATTTCCAGGTGGCGGGTTGGCAAGGTGAGCGGAAATACCGTGGCATCCGCATAGGTGAATGCATTCGGGTCGCCGCCCAAGCGGGTCATGAGGGTTGAGTACTGGCCAGGCGCCAGTTTGCTGCTGCCCTCGAACAGTAGATGCTCCAAGGCATGGGACAGGCCGGTGTGGCCTTCAGGTTCGTAGCTGGAGCCTACGTGGTACCACAGCTGCACGCTGACCAGTGGCGCACGGTGGTCTTCACGCAGGCAGACGTGCAGGCCGTTGGCGAGGGTAAAAGAACCTTTCGAGGCTGCCATTAGCGGCGGGGAGGGGTGTTCGGCCATGGTTGAACTGCTCCTTCAGGAAATGAAGGTGCAGCTTCAACCATGGCGCAGGTGGGGTGCGGTAACTAAGTACACCCAACCCGCGGGTAATCAGCCCCGCTGCCAGAGTGCGTAGTGCACCTGGCCGGTCTTCTTCTCGCGGTGCAGGCGCCAGTTGCCCGGCAGCTGCAAGGTCGAGGGTGCCGCTTCGCTTTCGGTGTAGACCCATGCCTGCTCGCCCAGCCACTGATTCTGCTCCAGCATGTTGCAGGTGTTGGCCAGCAGGTCCTGATGGAACGGCGGGTCGAGGAACACGACATCGAACTGCTGCTTGGCCGGGCCTTGCAGGTAGCGCAGGGCGTCGGTTTGCAGGATTTGCCCGCGAGGGCAGCGCAGGATTTCGAGGTTGTTCTTCAGGTTGGCGATGGCCGCAGGGTTGCTGTCCAGCGCCACGGCGTCCTCGGCCCCACGGGACAGGGCTTCGAGCACCAGGGCACCACTACCGGTGAAGGCGTCCAGCACGCGGGCGCCCTCGATGTAGGGGGCCAGCCAGTTGAATACGGTTTCCCGCACGCGGTCAGGCGTTGGCCGCAGGCCTTCGCCTTCCGGCACCGCCAGGCGGCGGCTGCGCCATTCGCCGGCGATGATGCGCAGGTGGCCCTGGCCCTTGCTTTGGCCCGCTTGCGGGCGGGCGGGAGGGGTGGATCTTGGCATTAGTGCTCCGGTACCCCGAGCGGTTGCTCGGAGGGCTTGTCAGTGGGTGCTGGCAGCGGTTTTTGTGGCACTTTCGGGCCAACGGTGACGATCACCAGTTTATCGGCTGACAGGTGTTTGTTCATGGCTGCCTTGACCTGTTCGACGGTAAGGGCCTGGGACTGTTGCATGAAGTCCTCAAGCCAGGTCAGCGGCAAGTTGTAGAAGCCGATCGCGCCCAGTTGGCCGACGATACTGGCATTACTGGCGTTGGACAGCGGAAAGCTGCCGGCCAGCTCGCGCTTGGCATCGTCCAGTTCCTGTTGGGTCGGGCCCGTCTTCAGGTAGTCGGCGAGAATGCCTTGCACCAGCTTGAGCGTACCTTCGCTGAGCTCGGCACGGGTTTGCAGGTTGATCATGAACGGGCCGCGTACCTGCATCGGGCTGAATACCGAGTACACGCCGTAGGTCAGGCCGCGCTTCTCTCTCACCTCGCTCATCAGCCGGGTACCGAAGGCGCCACCGCCAAGGATCTGGTTGCCCATGGACAGGGCTGGCCAGTCCGGGTCCTGGCGGTCGATCCCCAGTTCGGCCAGCATCAGGTGGGTCTGCTTGGACGGGAAGTCGATGTGGGTCAGGCCGGCCTTGGCGTCTGCGGGTTGGGCCGGTGCGGCCAGCGCAGGGCCCTTGGGCAGGCCGGCAGACACCTGTGCGGCGATGGCTTCGGCCTCTGCACGGCTGAGGTCGCCGACCAGGGCGATTACCGCATTGCCGCCGGTATAGGCCTTTGCGTGGAACGCGCGCAACTGCGCAAGGCTGATGCCCGTGATGCTCTCGGCGGTGCCGTCGCTTGGGTGGGCGTAGGGGTGGTCGCCATAGAGCTTGCCGAAAAGGGCCTTGCCGGCGATCTTGCCGGGGTTTTGCTTCTCATACTCGAAGCCAGCCAGCATCTGGTTCTTGATGCGCTTGAGTGCATCCTCGGGGAATGTCGGCTTGCCCGCCACCTCTGTAAACAGTTTGAGGGCCGGTTCGCGCTTGTCCTTGGCACTGAGGCTGCGCAGCGATGCGACGGCCATGTCGCGGTAGGAGCCGTTGCCAAAGTCTGCGCCCAGGCCTTCGAAGCCCTCGGCGATGGCGGTGACGTCCTTGCCGGCCACGCCCTCGTTGAGCATGGCGTTGGTCAGAGCGGCCAGGCCTGGCGTGCCACCATCCTGGCTGCTGCCGGCAGCGAAGGTGACGCGCAGGTCGAACATGGGCAGTTCGCGGGCTTCGACGAACAGCACCCGGGCACCTTCGGCGGTGTTCCAGTGCTGGATGTTCAACTGACGCCGGCTGGGTGCCTTGCCATTCAGTTCGGCCAGCGACTGCAAGGTGTTGGCCGGGCGGGCCGCGCTGCTGTCGGCCTTGGCAGCGTTATCGGCCATGGCCGGAGCGGCCAGCACTGCCGCCAGCGCCAGGGCACGAATGCCCGTGGCCAGCAGGGTTGGGCGTGGTGCGCGGCGATCACTCATGGGCGGACTCCTCGGGCAGTACATGGGCAACGCTCAGGCGTTCGCGGGTGAAGTAGGTGCGCGCGGCGTTCTGGATGTCCTGCGGGGTGACGCGCTTGAGCTCGTCCAGTTCGCTGTCGATCAGCTTCCAGGACAGGCCGACGGTTTCCAGCTGGCCGATGGTGGTGGCCTGGCTGCTGATGGAGTCGCGGTCGTAGACCAGGCCGGCGATGACCTGGGCGCGTACGCGTTCCAGCTCTTCGGCGCTGGGCGGCGTGCTCTTGAGTTCTTCAAGCAGCTGCCAGATGCCTTTTTCGACGTCGGCGAGGGTTTTCTGCTTCTGCACATTCGGCGTCGCCGAGATCAGGAACAGGCTGTCGCCGCGGGTGAAGGCGTTGTAGCTGGACGACGCGCCGGCCACCAGTTCCTGGCCACGCTCCAGGCGGGCCGGCATGCGGGCGCTGTAGCCGCCGTCGAGCAGTGCCGAGATCAGGCGCAGGGCGTGCACTGTTCGTGGGTCCTTGGCGGTGGGCAGGCCGGGCACGTTGAAGCCGTAGATCAGGCTTGGCAGCTGGGTGCGTACGTGCAGGGTCAACTGGCGCCAACCTGGTTCAGCCAGCTCCAGAGGCAGCTTGGCTGGCGGTACGGCGCGTTTGGGAATATTGCCGAAATACTTCTGCGCCAGGCCCTTGACCTCGTCGGCGGTGACATCACCGACCACCACCAGGGTGGCGTTGTTGGGGGCGTACCAGGACTCGTACCAGTGGCGCAGTTCCTCGACCTTCATGCGCTCCAGGTCGGCCATCCAGCCAATGGTCGGCGTGTGGTAGCCGCTGGCCGGATAGGCCATGGCGCGGAACAGCTCGAATGCCTTGGCATTGGGCTGGTCGTCGGTGCGCAGGCGGCGTTCTTCCTTGATGACCTCGATTTCGCGGCTGAACTCGTCGGCAGGCAGGCGCAGGCTGGCAAGGCGGTCGGCCTCCAGTTCCAGGGCTACCGGCAGGCGGTCGCGGGCCAGCACTTGGTAATAGGCGGTGTAATCGTCGCTGGTGAAGGCGTTTTCATCGGCGCCGAGGTCACGCAGAATGCGCGAGGCCTCGCCGGGGCCGACCTTGGCGCTGCCCTTGAACATCATGTGTTCCAGCGCATGGGACAAGCCGGTCTGGCCCGGGGTCTCGTAGCTGGAGCCGACCTTGTACCAGATCTGCGAGACCACCACCGGGGCACGATGGTCTTCGCGGACCACGACCTTCAGGCCATTGTCGAGGATGAATTCGTGGGTGGGTTGCACATCGGCGGCGAAGGCCGCGAGCGGCAGGCAAAGCGTGCCGAGCAACAGGCCAGCGGCGCGGCGGGCTAGAGCATTCATACGGTGTTTAACCTGTTCGGCGGCCCGCTGGGTTTAGCGTCGGCGGGCCAGGAGGTGCTAGGATACTGATCCGGTTGCCTGGCGACCATGCCTGTCGCCGTTCTGGCCCACAGGACACTAAGTCAAAACGTTGCGCATGAACCAGCCGGCTTCAAGATAGTCTGTTCTGCGTAGAGAGAATTCCCGATTGGCCGTAGCTGGCCTATCGCTACCCTGAGATAGCCGTCTTCCATGTTTGGTTCCAACGACGACAAAAAAGCGCCGGCCGAGGCTGGTGAGAAGAAAGGCCTGTTCAGCTGGTTTCGCAAGAAGCCGCAGCCACCTGCGGGAGCGGGCGTGCCCGCGCATGAACCCCCCGCTGTCGAGCAGTCTGCAGCCGCTCCGGTCGAGGGATCTGCCGCCGAAGCGCCACAGGCCCCCGAACCCGTTCAGGCCGTTGCGGCCCCACAGCTGGCTGAGCCGCAGCCGGTCGCCGCACCCCCCCGGCCTCCGGTAGTCGAGGCCCCCGTCCCTGAACCGGTTGCGTCGCAGCCGTTGCAGGCGCCTGAGCCAGAGCCGGTCGCATCCCAGCCGCTGGTGGCACCTGCACCGCAGCCGGTTGCGTCCATGCCCTTGCAGGCGGCCCCTGTCGAGTCTGCCCCTGTCGAGGCCGCAGCGCCGGTCAGCAACCTGGTGCTGCCGGTTGCCGAAGAGCCCGTGGCCCTGGTGCCGGACCTGGAGCCGAAGGCACCGCCCGCAATCCCGGAACGCGCGGCACCAGCCCCTGTTGCTGCACCCGTCGAACAGGCCAAGCCCGGCTTCTTCGCGCGCCTCAAGCAAGGCCTGTCCAAGACCAGTGCCAGCATCGGCGAGGGCATGGCCAGCCTGTTCCTCGGCAAGAAGGTCATCGACGACGACCTGCTCGACGAAATCGAGACGCGCCTGCTGACTGCCGACGTGGGTGTGGAGGCTACCTCGGCCATTGTCCAGAACCTGACCCAGAAGGTCGCGCGCAAGCAGTTGGCCGATGCCGATGCCCTGTACAAATCGTTGCAGGAAGAACTGGCTGCGCTGCTGCGCCCGGTCGAGCAGCCGCTGAACGTACAGGCCCAGAACAAACCCTATGTGATCCTTGTGGTTGGCGTGAACGGCGCCGGCAAGACCACCACCATTGGCAAACTGGCGAAAAAGCTGCAACTGGAAGGCAAGAAGGTCATGCTGGCTGCCGGTGATACCTTCCGCGCAGCGGCGGTCGAGCAGTTGCAGGTGTGGGGCGAGCGTAACCAGATTCCGGTGATCGCCCAGCACACGGGTGCCGACTCTGCTTCGGTAATCTTCGATGCCGTGCAGGCCGCCAAGGCGCGTGGCGTCGACGTGCTGATCGCCGACACTGCCGGCCGCCTGCACACCAAAGACAACCTGATGGAAGAGCTGAAGAAGGTTCGCCGGGTCATCGGCAAGCTCGACGTTGAGGCGCCGCACGAGGTGCTGCTGGTGCTTGACGCCGGCACCGGCCAGAACGCCATCAGTCAGGCCAAGTACTTCAACCAGAGCGTCGAGCTGACCGGCCTGGCCCTGACCAAGCTGGACGGCACTGCCAAGGGCGGGGTGATCTTCGCCCTGGCCAAGCAGTTCAACATCCCGATCCGTTTCATCGGCGTCGGTGAAGGCATCGACGACCTGCGTACCTTCGAAGCCGAGCCGTTCGTCAAGGCTCTGTTCGCCGAGCGAGATTGACCATGATCCGATTCGAGCAGGTTGCCAAGCGCTATCCCAACGGTCATGTGGGTTTGCATGAGCTGAGTTTCCGGGCGCGCCGGGGCGAATTCCTGTTCGTCACCGGCCACTCGGGCGCTGGCAAGAGCACCTTGCTGCGCCTGTTGCTGGCCATGGAGCGCCCGACCAGCGGCAAGCTGATGCTGGCAGGGCAGGACCTTGGCCAGATCAGCAATGCGCAAATCCCGTTCCTGCGCCGGCAAATCGGCGTGGTGTTCCAGAACCACCAGCTGTTGTTCGACCGCACCGTGTTCAACAACATTGCCTTGCCGCTGCAGATTCTCGGCCTGTCCAAGGTCGAGATCGCCAAGCGCGTGGACTCGGCCCTGGAGCGTGTATCGCTGTCCGACAAAGGCGAGCTGTTCCCGGCCGACCTGTCCACCGGGCAGCAGCAGCGGGTGGGTATCGCCCGCGCCATCGTTCACCAGCCGGCTCTGCTGCTGGCCGACGAGCCCACCGGTAACCTCGACCCGCGCCTGGCTGCAGAGATCATGGGCGTGTTCGAGGACATCAACCGCCTGGGCACGACGGTATTGATCGCCAGCCACGACCTGGCGCTGATCGCGCGCATGCGTCACCGCATGCTGACCTTGCAACGCGGCCGCTTGATCGGCGATGGGGAGGCCGGGCAATGAACACAACACGTACGCCGAAGGTTTCCGAGCGGGTCGCACCGAAACCGGCCGATCCGCAACCTGCGAAGAAAAAGCGCGGTGAAGACGATGATGGCCCGGACTTCCGCACCCTGCTGCATGCCTGGCTGGAAAGCCACCGTGCCAGCCTGGCCGACAGCCTGCGCCGCCTGGGCAAGCAGCCGATCGGCAGCTTCTTCACTTGCCTGGTCATGGCCGTGGCGCTGAGCATGCCGATGGGCCTGTCCTTGTTGCTGAAGAACGTCGAGCAGCTTGGCGGTTCGTGGCAACGCGCTGCGCAGATTTCGCTGTACCTCAAGCTCGATGCCGGCAGCCGCGATGGCGAAGCGCTGCGCGACGAGATCAAGGGCATGCCTGGCGTGGCGGACGCCCAGTATGTCAGCCGCGAGCAGGCCCTGGAGGAGTTCCAGCAGCAGTCCGGCCTGGGCGAGGCCTTGCGCGAACTGCCTGACAACCCACTGCCGGGTGTGGTGGTGGTAACCCCGACCGAGGTCGACAAACCGGCCCTGGACGCCTTGCGTCAGCGCCTGTCGGAGCTGCCGCGGGTGGACGTGGCGCAACTGGACCTGGTCTGGGTCGAGCGCCTGGCAGCCATCCTCAAGCTGGGTGATCGCTTCGTCTTCGGCCTGGCCGTGATGCTGATTTCTGCCCTGCTGTTAGTAATCGGTAACACAATTCGTCTACACATTGAAAACCGTCGTATCGAGATCGAAGTGATCAAGCTGGTCGGCGGCACCGACGCCTACGTGCGCCGGCCTTTCCTGTACATGGGCGCCCTGTATGGCCTGGGCGCAGGCCTGCTGGCGTGGGGCATCCTGGCGTTTGGCCTGAACTGGCTGAACGAGGCGGTGGTAGGGCTTTCCGGGCTGTATGGCAGTGACTTCGCCTTGGGCGGCGTTCCGGCTTCCGATGGTCTGTCGCTCTTGATCGGAGCAGTGTTGTTGGGGTATATCGGTGCATGGATTGCAGTCGCCCGCCACTTGAACGAGCTGGCGCCGCGATAGTTTTTACGTGCCAGCATTGACATTTTCTTCACTGTGGAACTTGTACCGTCGTTCCAGGTCAATGTTGGCAGCGCCCACAAGGTGCGAGTTTTGTAAGTCGGAGGTTCTTGAATGACCACATCGTTGCAACCTGCCTATGCCCTGGTACCCGGTGCAAACCTGGAAGCCTATGTGCACACGGTCAACAGCATCCCGCTGCTGACGGTCGAGCAGGAGCGTGATCTGGGCGAGCGTCTCTATTATGAGCAGGATGTCGAGGCCGCTCGTCAGATGGTGATGGCCCACCTGCGTTTCGTCGTACATATCGCCCGTAGTTATGCCGGCTACGGGTTGGCCCAGGCTGACCTGATCCAGGAAGGCAACGTCGGCCTGATGAAAGCCGTCAAGCGCTTCAACCCGGAAATGGGCGTGCGCCTGGTGTCGTTCGCCGTGCACTGGATCAAGGCAGAGATCCACGAGTTCATTCTGCGCAACTGGCGCATCGTCAAGGTGGCTACCACCAAGGCTCAGCGCAAGCTGTTCTTCAACCTGCGTAGCCAGAAGAAGCGCCTGGCGTGGCTGAACAACGACGAAGTGCATCGCGTGGCGGAAAGCCTTGGCGTCGAGCCGCGCGAAGTGCGCGAGATGGAAAGCCGCCTCAGCGGCCAGGACATGGCCTTTGACCCGGCAGCGGAAGCTGACGACGACAGCGCCTTCCAGTCGCCTGCGCATTACCTGGAAGACCACCGTTACGATCCGGCGGTGCAGCTTGAGGATGCCGACTGGAGTGACAACTCCACCAGCAACCTGCACGAAGCGCTGCAAGGTCTGGACGAGCGTAGCCGCGACATTCTCTATCAGCGTTGGCTGGCGGAAGAGAAGGCCACGCTGCATGAACTGGCAGACAAGTACAGCGTATCGGCTGAGCGTATTCGCCAGCTGGAAAAGAATGCGATGAACAAGGTCAAGGCACTGATCGCTGCCTGATCGAGTCTGGGTTGTAAAGAAAAGCCGCTGGCCCTATGGGGTGAGCGGCTTTTTTGTTTGTGCTGGCTTTGCCGGCCTCTTCGCGGGTAA
>NZ_JBICKH010000038.1:0-1643 GCF_043103905.1 Pseudomonas sp. yb_2
CTCGACAAGACCCCGGTCAGCACTTCGGTCACCGACGAGCCGGGTACCCCAGGCAACGAAGGCGACCCGGTCAAGGTCACCATCACCGCCGACCAGACCTCGGTGGCCGAGAACGTCAAACCGACCTTCACTGTGCACGTCAACCAGCCGCTGGCCCACGACCTGGTCGTGACCCTGAGCAACAACGCCCAGGTCACCATCAAGGCCGGCGAAACCAGCGCGCCGTACACCCACGACGCGCAAGGCGATGACGTCTACAACGATGCTGGCCAGATCAGCCTGGGCATCAATTCGGCGGTAGACGCCACCGGCGCTACATTCGAGAACCTGGAACTGGGTGGTGCGGCTTCGGTTCAAGTGACCGACACCACCGACGAAGTAGTGGCCAAGCTGACCGCGACCCCTTCGGTAACCGAAGGCGGCGAGATCACCTACACCATCACGCTGACCAACAAAGATGGTCTGCCTATCGACAAGCATGCGGCGCTGACCTTTACCCTGGACGATGGCAAAACCACCATCACCATCCCGGCTAACGGTACAACCGGCACTGCCACCGTGACTGCCCCGGACAACGTCTACGTCGGCACCAACGACCCTGTCGTGATGTCGATCGCAACCGTTGGAGGTGCGGACGTCGGTAAGTTCGAGCAACTGACACTCGACAAGACCCCGGTCAGCACGTCGGTCACCGACGAGCCGGGTACCCCAGGCAACGAAGGCGACCTGGTCAAGGTCACCATCACCGCCGACCAGACTTCGGTAGCCGAGAACGTCAAACCGACCTTCACTGTTCACGTCAACCAGCCGCTGGCTCACGACCTGGTCGTGACCCTGAGCAACAACGCTCAGGTCACCATCAAGGCTGGCGAGACCAGCGCGCCGTACACCCACGCTGCGCAGGGTGATGACGTCTACAACGATGCGGGCCAGATCAGCCTGGGCATCACGTCCGCTGTGGATGTAGACGGTCGCACCTTCGAAAACCTGGAGCTGGGCGGTGCCGCTTCGGTCCAAGTGACCGACACCCTCGACGAAGTGGTGGCCAAACTGACCGCCACCCCTTCGGTGACCGAAGGCGGTGAGATCACTTACACCATCACGCTGACCAACAAAGACGGTCTGCCGATCAACAACCACAGTGCATTGACCTTCACGCTGAGCGACGGCAAAACCGTCATCACTGTGCCGGCCAACGGCACCGTGGGCACTGCCACCGTGACTGCTCCGGACAACGTCTACGTCGGCGCTAACGACCCTGTCGTGATGTCGATCGCAACCGTTGAGGGCGCGGATGTCGGCAAGTTCGAACAGCTTACGCTGGACAAGACGCCGGTCAGCACGTCGGTGACCGACGAGCCAGGTACGCCGGGCAACGAAGGCGACTTGGTCAAGGTCACCATCACCGCCGACCAGACCTCGGTGGCCGAGAACGTCAAGCCGACCTTCACCGTGCACGTCAACCAGCCGCTGGCCCACGACCTGGTCGTGACCCTGAGCAACAACGCCCAGGTCACCATCAAGGCCGGCGAAACCAGCGCGCCATACACCCACGCTGCGCAAGGCGATGACGTCTACAACGACGCTGGCCAGATCAGCCTGGGCATCACGTCCGCTGTGGATGTAGACGGTCGCACCTTCGA